>CAYURS010000187.1:0-2511 GCA_964447165.1 uncultured Thiotrichales bacterium | reverse complement strand
TTCGCCCAGCGGTTGAAGTGAAGTCGCGTCGTGTCGGTGGTGCAACCTACCAGGTGCCTATCGAAGTGCGCGCCGATAGGCGTACTGCACTGGCGATGCGCTGGTTAGCAGAAGCTGCGCGTAAGCGCAGTGAAAAGTCTATGGCTTTGCGCTTGGCTGGCGAAATGCAGGATGCGGCCGAAAATCGTGGTTCTGCAGTGAAAAAACGTGAAGATACGCATCGTATGGCGGAAGCTAATAAAGCATTCTCGCATTTCCGTTTTTAAGAATTCGCATTAATTAAATTTAGTTAGGATACAGGGCAGGCAAGTGGCACGTAAAACACCTATTGATCGTTATCGTAATGTTGGAATTATGGCGCATATTGATGCCGGTAAGACCACAACGACTGAGCGCGTGCTGTTTTATACCGGTGTTTCTCACAAGATTGGTGAGGTACATGATGGTGCCGCCACGATGGATTGGATGGAGCAAGAGCAAGAGCGTGGTATTACCATTACCTCTGCTGCGACCACCACCTTCTGGAGCGGCATGGATAAACAATTTCCAGAGCACCGTATCAATATAATTGATACGCCAGGACATGTTGATTTTACTATTGAGGTTGAGCGTTCCTTGCGGGTGCTTGATGGTGCTTGCGCATTATTTTGTGCAGTAAGTGGTGTCGAGCCTCAGTCTGAAACAGTCTGGCGTCAAGCTAATAAATATGGTGTGCCTCGTATTGCTTTCGTCAATAAGATGGATCGTGCTGGTGCTGACTTCTTACGTGTTGTCGAGCAAATTGAAAGTCGCTTAGGCAGTAAGCCAGTACCAGTTCAATTGGCGATTGGCGCGGAAGAGAACTTCCAAGGTGTTGTTGACCTCGTTGGTATGCGTGCCATTTATTGGGATGAGGAAAACCGTGGTATGACTTACGAGTCAAAAGACATACCTGGAGATATGGCTGGTCTCGCTGCTGAATGGCGCGACAAAATGATCGAAGCTGCTGCCGAAGCCAATGATGAGTTGATGGAGAAGTATTTAGAAGGTGTTGAGCTAAGCAACGAAGAGATTGTTGCTGGTTTGCGTGCGCGCACTCTGGCCAATGAAGTTGTTCCTGTGTTGTGTGGTTCTGCCTTTAAGAATAAAGGTGTTCAAGCAATGCTTGACGCCATTATTGATTATTTGCCTGCGCCGACTGATGTGCCTGCTATTACTGGTACATTGGATGACGCTGCAGAAACAGCAGCCACGCGGCTGCCCTCTGATGAAGAGCCGTTTTCAGCTTTGGCGTTTAAGATTGCGACCGACCCTTATGTTGGTACTTTGACATTTTTCCGTGTTTATTCCGGTGTATTGAATTCTGGCGATACCGTTTATAACCCGGTTAAAGGTAAAAAAGAGCGTGTTGGTCGTATTTTGCAAATGCATTCTAATTCTCGTGAAGAGATTAAAGAAGTTAGGGCGGGTGACATTGCTGCAGCGGTGGGCCTTAAGCAGGTGACTACGGGCGACACCTTAAGTGATATTAATAATATTATTACGCTGGAACGCATGGAATTCCCGGAGCCAGTGATTTCGGTTGCGGTTGAGCCCAAGACCAAGCCTGACCAAGAAAAAATGGGTATTGCGCTGGGTAAGCTGGCAGCAGAAGATCCTTCTTTTCGTGTGCATACAGATGAAGAGTCTGGTCAGACGATTATTTCAGGCATGGGCGAGCTGCATCTTGAGATCATTGTTGATCGTATGAGACGTGAATTCGGCGTTGAGGCAAATGTTGGTGCGCCACAGGTTGCTTATCGCGAAACCATTCGTAAAAGTATTGAACACCAAGCCAAGTTTGTACGTCAGTCTGGTGGTCGTGGTCAGTACGGTCATGTTTATTTGCGTATTGAGCCACAAGAGGCCGGTACGGGTTATGAGTTTGTTAATGAGATCGTTGGTGGCGCAGTGCCGCGTGAATACATTCCTGCCGTTGATAAAGGTGTTCAAGAGCAAATGACTAACGGCGTATTGGCGGGTTATCCAGTAGTCGACGTTAAAGTCACTTTGTATGACGGCTCATACCATGATGTTGATTCTAATGAAATGGCATTTAAGATTGCTGGCTCAATGTGTTTTAAGCAAGGCGCGTTGAATGCAGGTGCAGCCTTGCTTGAGCCAATGATGAAAGTTGAAGTCGTGACACCGGAAGATTATATGGGTGATGTTGTCGGCGATCTTAACCGTCGTCGTGGCATGATTCAGGGTATGGAAGACGGTCCTTCTGGCAAAGTAATTAATGCGGAAGTGCCCCTATCTGAGATGTTTGGTTATGCTACGGATCTGCGTTCAGCAACCCAGGGGCGCGCGACATACTCAATGGAATTCGCTAAATATAATGAAGCGCCATCCAGCATTGCTGATGCTTTAATAAAGAAAGCATCCTGAGTTTCTAACCCAGTAAAGATTAAGATAATTTAAAGAGGTAATCATCGTGTCCAAGGAAAAATTCGAGCGTTCGAAGCCACATATTAATGTGGGAACGATAGG
>CAYURS010000186.1:0-2524 GCA_964447165.1 uncultured Thiotrichales bacterium | reverse complement strand
GCTGACATGATCAAAGGTAAGCAAGGTCGTTTCCGTCAGAACCTGCTGGGTAAGCGTGTCGATTACTCCGGTCGTTCCGTTATTGTGGTTGGCCCGACACTGAAGTTGCACCAGTGTGGCCTGCCCAAGAAAATGGCGCTGGAATTATTCAAGCCGTTCATTTTTTCTAAGTTAGAGCGGCGTGGTCTTGCTACCACCATTAAAGCAGCCAAGAAGCTGGTTGAGCGTGAGGGGCCAGAAGTTTGGGACATTCTCGAAGACGTGATTCGCGAGCATCCAGTGATGCTAAACCGTGCGCCAACACTTCATAGGTTAGGTATTCAGGCATTCGAGCCCGTGCTTATCGAAGGTAAAGCAATTCAGTTGCATCCATTGGTTTGTACCGCCTTTAATGCCGACTTTGATGGTGACCAAATGGCGGTTCACGTGCCACTGTCCCTGGAAGCACAACTTGAAGCACGAGCATTGATGATGGCGACCAATAACGTGTTGTCACCTGCTAACGGTGAGCCAATTATTGTACCAACACAGGATGTTGTGTTGGGTTTGTACTACATGACTCGCGAACGTATTAATGCCAAAGGTGAAGGCCGTGCTTTCTCTAGTATTGCAGAAGTACAGCGCGCCTATCATGCTGGCGTTGTTGAGCTACATGCGCGTATTAAAGTACGTATCAACGAAGTTGAGCAGATGGAGGACGGTGAGCGCATAGCACGCACACGTCGTGTCGATACCACGGCTGGACGTTGTATGTTATTTGACATCGTGCCTGAGGGCCTGCCGTTTGAGGTCATCAATAGAGACATGAACAAGCGCGCGATTTCTGCCTTGATTAACGCGTCTTATCGCCGTCTTGGTTTGAAAGATTGCGTGGTTTTCGCTGACCGTTTGATGTACATGGGTTTTAAGCAGTCAACCCGTGCCGGTGTTTCTATCGGTATTGACGATATGATCATCCCTGACTCAAAGGCACCAATTCTTGCCAAGGCAGAAGCCGCAGTGAAAGAGATTGAGGGTCAATATGTTTCTGGTCTTGTCACTAATGGTGAGCGTTATAACAAAGTTGTCGATATCTGGTCGCACACCAATGATGAGATTGCTAATGCAATGATGAGCCAGCTTGATAGTGAAGAAGTTATCAACGCTGAAGGTAAGACAGTCAAGCAGCCTTCATTTAACTCAATCTTCATGATGGCTGATTCAGGTGCGCGTGGTAGTCAGGCGCAGATTCGCCAGCTTGCTGGTATGCGTGGTCTGATGGCCAAGCCCGATGGCTCTATTATTGAAACACCTATTACGGCCAACTTTAAAGAAGGTCTGAATGTTCTCCAGTACTTTATTTCTACCCATGGTGCGCGTAAAGGCCTGGCCGATACCGCACTTAAAACCGCCAACTCGGGTTATCTGACTCGTCGCCTGGTTGATGTGGCGCAGGATTTAGTGGTGACGGGTGAAGATTGTGGCACCAGCGAAGGCTTGTTGATGCAACCTTTGATTGAAGGTGGCGATGTGGTAGAGCCATTACGTGAACGCGTATTGGGTCGTGTTGTCGTCAGAGACGTTATGCTGCCAGGAGACAATAAAAAAATTGCTGTTGAGGCTGGTGTGCTGCTTGATGAGCAGTGGGTAGAACGCCTTGAAGAAATGAGTGTTGATCAAATATGGGTGCGCTCACCGATTACCTGTGAATCACGTCATGGTGTTTGTGCGGCGTGCTATGGTCGCGACTTGGCTCGTGGTCACCGTGTTAACCAGGGTGAGGCAGTGGGTGTTATTGCCGCACAAAGTATTGGTGAGCCTGGCACTCAGTTGACCATGCGTACCTTTCATATTGGTGGCGCAGCATCACGTTCAGCGGCGGCAGATAGTGTTGAAGTTAAATCATCTGGCACCTTACGGTTACATAATATCAAGCTGGTGTCGCATGCAAGTGGCAACAGTATTGCCGTGTCACGTTCTGGTGAGTTGACCTTGCTTGATGGCATGGGGCGTGAGCGTGAGCGTTATAAGATTCCTTATGGCGCAGTGTTAAGCGTGAGTGATGGCGATAAGGTGACAGCGGGCCAGATTGTTGCCAATTGGGATCCTCATACCCACCCCGTTATTTCAGAAGTATCAGGGCGGGCGAAGTTTATCGATTTTGTTGAAGATGTCAGCATTCAAACCCAGCTTGATGAGGTGACGGGGCTATCCAGTATTGTCGCCTTGGACCCGAAAGCGCGTGTTGGTTCGGCGACGAAAGATATACGTCCTGTCATTAAATTGCTGGACGATGATGGTGAAGAGTTGTGTATTCCTGGTACTGAGATTGCTGCGCAGTACCCGCTGCCTTCTGGTGCTATCGTTAATTTGAAGGATGGTGCTAAAATTGGTGTTGGTGATGTTGTTGCTCGCTTGCCACAAGAATCATCCAAGACCCGTGATATCACCGGTGGTCTACCTCGTGTTGCGGATTTATTTGAAGCACGTAAGCCAAAAGAGCCTTCAATTCTTGCAGAAATTACCGGCACGGTTAGTTTTGGTA
>CAYURS010000185.1:0-2538 GCA_964447165.1 uncultured Thiotrichales bacterium | reverse complement strand
ATTTTTCAATATATTTTATGGTTTATCGTGGCAATTGCCATTTTGGTGACCGTGCATGAATTTGGTCATTATTGGGTAGCGAAAAAACTGGGTGTCAAGGTGTTACGCTTTTCGATTGGCTTTGGCCGCCCCTTGTTTTCATGGCGCCGAGGTCTTGATAACACAGAGTATGTGGTCGCAATGATACCCTTAGGTGGCTACGTCAAAATGCTGGACGAAGGCGAGGGTGAGGTGGCTCCGGAAGAGCAGCATCGTGCCTTTAATCGTCAGTCATTAAAAACACGATTTGCTGTGGTTGCAGCGGGTCCGATGGCTAATTTCCTCTTTGCTATTGTTGTCTATGCGGTGATATTTATGGTGGGTATGCCAGCCATGAAACCGGTGATAGGTGGCGTAATAGAGAATTCTATTGCGAGTAGCGCTGGATTATCGCCTGATACCACCATTGTTTCTATTGCAGGTAAAGCGACCAGTAGCTGGCAACAGGTCAACACGCGTTTGCTCGATCATTTGTTTGATACGGTGCCGTTAGAAATCATTGTTAAAGATAACCACCAGGTGTCTAGTCGTCATGAGCTGTCGCTAGTCGGTTTCGCGGCAAAGCTTGAGCGTGGCGACTTACTTACTCAGCTTGGCATTAAACCGTTTAGACCAAGCTTGCCAGCAACCATTGACACCGTTTTGGTCGATGGTGCTGCAGCGAGTGCCGGTTTGCAAAAAGGTGATACCGTTATTGCTGCGGGTGGTGAACCGGTTAGCGACTGGCTGTCTTGGGTTGGTATTGTTTTACGCCATCCAGGAAAGGAGATGGTGGTTGAAATTTTGCGTAATGAAGAGTCGCTGTATTTAAGGTTGACACCAACACCACAAGAACGTGATGGGGCTATTGTTGGGTTTATTGGCGCATCGGTTTCTGTGCCTGAGGGCTTGATGCAAGAGCATCGCACTTTAATCCAGTATTCGCCGTTTGAAGCGATTTGGCAAGGAATTGAAAAGACCTGGACGATTTCGGCGCTGACGATCAAATTCTTGTTTAATATGATCATAGGCAAGGCGTCTATAGACAATCTCAGTAGCCCGATTAGTATTGCCCAATATGCAGGGCAGTCTGCTAATGCAGGTTGGTTACCTTTTGTCAGTTTTATGGCAGTAATTAGTATCAGCCTGGGTGTGTTGAATCTATTACCGGTACCGATGCTCGATGGCGGGCATTTGCTCTACTACGTACTGGAGTTGTTTACCGGCAAGCCTCCTTCAGAACAGGTACAAGTGGTTGGCCAGCAGGTCGGTATTATTCTCATAATTATGTTAATGTCAGTGGCCTTATACAATGACCTTGCCCATATCTTTGGCTGATTTTTAGAATTCGATTTGTGAGCTATTTTTCTACCTTTCTAAGTTACCTCTGTGGCCTGTTTTTGCTTGTTTCGGTCGCACATGCGGAGTTTTCACCATTCGTTATTGATGATATCGAATTTGAAGGTCTTCAGCGTATCACCGTGGGTACTGTCCTTAGCTATTTGCCCTTGAAAACAGGCGAACGTCTCGATGTTGAGCGTACTCAGAATGCCATTCGCGCACTCTATCAGACTGGTTTTTTTAGCGATGTGAGACTAACGCAGCGTGGCAGCGTACTTATCATTAATGTGACTGAACGACCCTCGGTAGCGCGTGTCGATATTGTGGGTAATGACGAGATCGAAGATGAGCTCTTGCTCGATGGATTGCAGTCGATTGGTCTGTCAGATGGCGAGGTATTCGATCCTTCCATTCTTGAGCGTGTCGAGGTTGAGTTGCGGCGACAGTATTTTGCCCGTGGTATGTACAGTGTCACCATTAGCTCGGATGTCGAAGAGCTTGACTTGAATCGACGCGCGGTTGAAATTATTGTTGACGAAGGCCCTATTGCCAAGATTCGTAACATTAATATTGTTGGCAATAAAATATTTACCGAAAAGAAGTTGCTCAAGCAATTTCAGTTGGGTGATCCCGCATGGTACGCTTTTTTAAGTCAGCGCGATCAATACTCACGCCAAAAGCTGTCAGGTGATCTTGAGGTATTACGTTCATATTATCTTGATCGAGGTTATATCGATTTTAATATCACCTCAACCCAGGTCAGCATTAGTCCGAACAGAAAAGATATTTTCGTTGTCATAAACATGACAGAAGGCAAGCAGTTCACAATATCTGAAGCAGATGTTGCGGGTGATTTAGTTGTTGAGCGTGACGAATTGCTGCCATTGATTACGCTTGAACCAGGCGATATTTTCTCTCGTCAAATTACGACTGAATCTTCATCTCAATTATCTGAGCGTCTCGGTAATGATGGTTATGCCTTTGCCAATGTCAATGCTGTATCAGATATAGACCGTGAAAATAATACTGTTAAAGTCACTTTTGTTATTGACCCTGGCCGCCGTGCCTATGTTCGTCGTATTAATATTTTTGGTAATGCTAAGACTGAAGATGAAGTGTTGCGCCGTGAAATGCGTCAAATCGAAGGCAGCACGATGTCGACGGAAAAAATTAATCGCT
>CAYURS010000184.1:0-2545 GCA_964447165.1 uncultured Thiotrichales bacterium | reverse complement strand
CCCATTCTTTAATGGTGAACGTGCATACGACTGAATTTCGACATCGACTCGACCATCCATAATGATATAAATATCAGAACAATCACCAGATTCATGGATTATCACGTAGCCTTTTTCGTACGCCTTTTGTGAAGAACAAGATAGAATTTGTTCTACTTGTTCGGGCGTAAAATCCGCAAAAATGGGAAAATCAGCGACTTCTTCAAAGGAAAACATTTATTTCGGAATCTCAATGCCACAGCTCAAACTATTCTTTCGGCAAATAAACCGAGGCCTGAAGCTAACAGCAGTGCTTAATTAAGAAACCGCTGCTATACCATAGATTACTGCTTGATAACCCCAACGCATCAGCGCCCCTTAAAAAATACGGCGCAGAGAAAGCACAGCAATGATAAAGAAAAGAATCGTTGGTGCCAAAGCGCTAAATAGCGGTGGCAAACCATAAACTAGCCCGCTATAACGTAATAATTCATTAAGTAAATGAAAACCAATCCCAATACAGGCACCAATAAAAACATAATGACCAATACCCGCACTACGTAACGAGCCAAAAACAAAAGGGAAGGCTAGCAATACCATCACAGCGACAGTCAGCGGCGCCACAATCTTCGAATAAAGCGCTTGCTCATAGGATGGCGCCTCTATGCCATTATCCTGCAGATAGCTAACATAACGCAATAACTCAAAGGTAGAGAGCTCTTCAGGCTTGGTCGATGCCGCTGCAAGCAAAGACTTATCTGGCAAATCATGCCACGGCATGGTGCGAATATGTTGACTGTCTACACCTGACATCGACAGCGTAACGACATCAACATTATTCAATTGCCAACCCTGCCCACCGTCTCGATCAGTGGCTATCGCTGTCTCAGCACGCAAGGACTGGGTCAACTCTAAGGTCTCATCGTTAACGGTCCAAATACGCACACCACCGGGTTCACCTTGCGAGCCAAGCTCGGCAACGTAAATGAAATGATTTTTATCGCGCAACCAATAACCCTTACTGGTTTTTTTAAAGGCAGCATCGCCCGATTGCAAACGTGATTTATACTGCTCGGCAAACACCCCCGACTTTGGCGCCAACCACTCACCCATAACAAAAGACAGCACAACGAAAACGAAACCGATCATGCTGACTGAACCCAGTATGCGCCAAAGCGATACCCCCGCTGCGCGTATCGCAATCAGTTCCCCATGATTAGCAAGTAAAGCCAAGCCAATTAAGGTGCCCAATAAAGCCAATACGGGAAATAACTGATACAACAATTCGGGTAGGGTTAATACAACATAAACCAAGGACTGCACCACGCCATAATCACCCTTGCCTACATCACCCAGCTCACCGATAAAATCGATAAAAACAAACAAGGTCAGTAATATTAAGGTGACGAATACACTACTCCAGGCAATGCTTCGGGCGATATAGCGATCAATTATCATCATATTGCTATTCGCTTCCGATGCCACAGACGTATGCCACTCATGCGCGTAAACAAAAAGATAATAAGCCCCAGAACAATAAGGTGTACCCACCAAAGACCTAACACAGCAGGCATTAGATCACGCCCCAACCACGACTGTGCCACGGTCAGCATATTGCTATACACCGCGTAAACAAGAATAGCCAATAATAACCGAGAATATCTACCCTGACGTGGCGATACCTTACTTAGAGGTAAAGCTAACAAAGCCAACAACACCGTTGCAATAGGTATCGACAAACGTCGCTGAAATTCTGCGCTGGCAGATGAAGAATCTGATCGCAACAGTGCTGAGGTAGATAGTGCTTTGTCACGACGTTGACTGGCTTTAATGGGCTGCGCTGCAAGATAAATTGTATGCCGCTGAAAACGAATCAACCGAAAATCAACCGCACCCGGCTCACCCTCGTAACGATAGCCTTCCTCAAGCACTAAATAACGAGCACCATGGGCTTCATCTTCTTTGACATAGCCGCGTTTGGCACTGACAGTCGCTAAACGACCATCTTTACGCCATTGTGCGAAAATATTATGCAAGGTCGCAGTGCTATCATCGATGCGATCAACATAAAGCACCCCATTACCAGACTTGTCTTCAATAAAGCGGCCCGCACTGATGCCGTGCAACCCAATACGTACTTGCACCTCATCCTGAATGCGTTCGACTTGTTCCTCTGCCCAGGGCGATAACTGTAACGACAGAAAAGCCATCATCAGTGCCACAGGTATAACCAACCAAAGTAAGCCCTTAGCCATGCGTAAGGGACTAACGCCAGACGCAAACATAGCTGTCATTTCATTATCGCGATAGAGCCGGCCAAAGCCTAGTAACACTGCCAAATACAGTGCAAGTGGCACAATCACCACCAGCGCACTAACAAGCTTGAGCATCAAAACAGTAAGAATGGTATCCTGCGGCAACTCACCATCAAGCGCCTCACCGAGAAAACGGACAAAGCGATTACCAAGAAATATCAACAACAGCACCGTCAAAACGCCCAGTAAATTTGCTAACACCTCTTTACGCAGGTAACGATCAAGCGTCATCGTGATCTATTGTCATTTTT
>CAYURS010000183.1:0-2560 GCA_964447165.1 uncultured Thiotrichales bacterium | reverse complement strand
TATTGGGCATCAGCTTCTCACCAGAAGACTTTAGCCAAGCGCCACGACACACTATGGACATTACACTGGTTCATCAAGCCAGCGAAGAAAAGCAAGACGATGCCAAGATATTGGCTCAAGCCAATCAAGATGGTGGCTTTGATGGCGAACGTGAGCAAGTCTCAGCCAGACCGTCAACAGCACTCATGCAGCCGCCATCGCCTGCGCTTGAGCAACAACCGCAGCAGCAAAGCAGCCCTGCTCGCAGCGAGCAGGAAGTCAAAAAAATAGCCGTTAAAAAAGACAGTGGTACAGTACTAGAAAAAACAGCTAAAAAAACTGTTAAGCAAAAAACACCACTGCCTAACGCACAAGAGCTCGTCTCGCGCAGCATGACAATGGCCAGCCTAAGCAGCGAAATAGGGCGCATTAAAAATGCGCAGAGTAATAATCCACGACGCCGCCATATCACCACTAAGACCAAAGAATTTCGTGATGCCGCCTATTTTGATTCTTGGCAAAAAAAAATTGAAAGAATAGGCAATCTTAACTATCCCGAGGAGGCGCGACGCCGCAAGCTAACCGGCAAGCTTAAACTTGATGTTGGCCTCTTTTCTGACGGCTCTATTGAAAGCATCACTATTATCAAATCATCAGGCAAAAAACTGTTGGATGATGCCGCTATTCGTATTGTGAAGCTTGCCGCACCATTTTCGCCCTTAACACAAGAAATTCTTAGCGATACCGACGTATTAATCATCGGCCGCGTTTGGGAATTTGGTCGTACTGGCAATTTTTCATCACGCTAGTACCCACCCAAGAGAAGATTAATCATTGTGAATTCAACTTGCAGACCATGCCTAAACCGCTGATACTCAAGACATGAAAAATCCACTGTGCTTAAGCAATCAGTTCCTCATTGCCATGCCCTCGCTTAACGATACTAATTTTTCACGCAGTGTTACTTATATTTGCCAGCACGACGAACATGGCGCTCTCGGTATTGTCATTAATCAGCCGCTAGAGCTCACTCTCGGTGACGTATTAAATGACCTGGAGCTAGCGACCGACCATGACACCGTTTACAATAGCAGCGTCTTTCTAGGCGGGCCAGTGCAATGCGAACGTGGCTTTGTCTTGCACCAGCCGATTGGTGAATGGGAGGCAACACTCAATATCAGCGATGAAATTGGCCTCACTGCATCACGTAGCATTTTAGCCGCCATTGCTGAAGGTAAAGGCCCAAAAAATAATATTGTCGTACTCGGCTATGCCGGTTGGGGCGCCGGCCAACTCGAACAAGAAATGCTGGCTAACAGCTGGCTAAGCGGCCCTGCCGACAGCGAAATCATTTTTGATTTACCCGTCGAGCAACGTTGGCAAGCTGCCGCCACACATGCCGGTGTCGATATCACCCGCCTGTCTGGCGATGTAGGTCATGCATGAACGGCTATATCCCGAGGGGGTGTAGCGGCCAACGTACCTTACTCGGCTTTGACTTTGGCACGCGTTGCATTGGCGTTGCCGTAGGACAAGAACTCACCGGTAATACGCAGCCCCTAGTGACACTAAAAGCCAATAATGGACAACCACGTTGGAGCGAAATCGATACCTTGATCAAAACATGGGCCGCTGACGCGCTGGTTGTCGGCATACCACTTGATCTTGATGGTACACGTCAAACCATGACTGAGCGTGCCGAAGACTTTGCCGAAGCACTCTTAGAACGGTATCAATTACCAGTATTTCACAGTGACGAACGTTTGACATCAATGGAAGCAAAAAATCACTTGCCGGCGAATACCAAAGCGCGTCAACGTCGTGATGACTGGCAACGCAAAGTGCTTCTCGATCAAATTTCAGCACAGTTAATTTTAACCACTTGGTTGTCTGATTCCCAGGACAGAAATGGCGATACACAACCAATAACCATATCAACAAAAGAGACGAATACCGATGGCGCTTGAATCACCTGACACCTTGCTGGCTTTGATGACGCAGCAATTACAAGCACGTATCGATAACCAACAAATCGATAACCCTGCCATGGTAGGCATACACACTGGCGGTGTTTGGGTAGCCAATGCCCTACATCAACGTCTCGCTATCTCAGAGCCTTTGGGTACGCTGGATATCTCCTTTTACCGCGATGATTTTAGCCGTATTGGCATGAGCCCCGAGGTAAAACCATCAAAACTACCTTTCAGTATTGATGATCGCCATATTATCTTAGTCGACGACGTACTCTATACTGGGCGCACCGTACGTGCAGCGCTGAATGAACTGTTCGATTATGGCCGCCCTGCCAGCGTAACGCTTGCTGTATTGGTGGTACGTAGCGGACGCGAAATTCCAATTAGTGCCGATGTTGCAGGGACAGAGATCGTGCTCGGCTCAAACCAGCAAATTAAACTGCATCTCTCTGGGGACAAAGAAGCTGAATCTCTGTCACTCGAAATCGTAGAGGTCGCAAGTACATAACTTGGGCGTCAGTGTATAATGCGGCTAACCTCATGAAGCAGCAACACCTTCAACTCGACAACAATAAGCGCCTGCGTCATTTTTTGACAACTGAAGGCCT
>CAYURS010000182.1:0-2566 GCA_964447165.1 uncultured Thiotrichales bacterium | reverse complement strand
CATCACGCAGATCATTTTCTAGCTGACATCGACGCTGGCGCCCGTCTGTCATCGACAGACGAAAATAGCGAATACGATTACCACCCTGCTCTTTCGCCTCAAACATAGCAAGATCAGAAAAGTGCATTAAATTGTCACGTGTGGTCGCATCCTTTGGATACGAAGCAACTCCAATACTAGCGGTGACTAAAGATGTCAGGCTTTGATATATGACTGGCTCTGATATCACGCGTTTAATATTTTGCAAAACTTGATCGAGATTCATAACATCGTCACAGCGTGGCAATAACACAGCGAACTCATCACCGCCAATACGGGCCAGGGTGTCGGATTCACGTACTTGATTCTGAATGCGGCGCGCCACCGTTGATAAAACAAAGTCGCCAACATCATGGCCTAAGCCATCATTTACCGGCTTAAAACCATCCAGGTCAATATACACTAAGGCCAATGAATCACCGTGACGGTCAGCATGTGATAACGCATGATTGAGTCGATCAAGAAACAGCAGTCGGTTTGGAATATTGCAAATCACATCATGTGTTGCCATATGCTCATACTCGGCACAAGCCCGATGCAGCTGCCTCTTAATACGATGACGCTCAATAGAAAAAATTATAGTCTTATACAGCAACTCAATGTCATTGAAGTAATCTTTGACAAAACAATCTTCAATGCCTGCGCTAATCGCTATTTGGCCAATACGTTGGTCACTAATACTGGTTAACATGATAATAGGGATAATCTCTGCATAGTGGCCTAGCCTGGATACAGTGCTTATCGAATTACTGTCAGGAAGGTTGAGATCAGAAATAACCAAATCAAAGCGTTCACTATCAAGCATTTCAATCGCATCATCAAGACGACATACCTGAGTAATATTAAACTGCTCGTAGTCATGACAACGTAATGCGTTGACTATCATCACATAATCATTGTGATCCTTATCGACTAGCAATAAATTCAACATTTTGTCTTACTGATTAATGTATGGTTTAGCATAGTGTCGGCATTGAAAAAAATTCAATTTTGTTATTTTTTCGTTTTTTATCCCAATAGTACATTGGTCCAGAAACGTGTTTTTATAGGTTAAAATATCGGCGTAGAACGCAATATATTTAATGAGATTAGCTTACATCCATTAAGCGAATGCCAATAAGGTGATGTACCTCATAAGCAGAGAGTGTTGAGCAGCAATAATCCACACAGAAAAAAGGAAATACAGCGACTACATAAGGAATTTTGGCGATTTACCCACAGCATTGCTCATGGCTTTATGACGCCAATACGTCACACCATGTAATGTTCCATTGCTGCTTGTCAGCGCTTATTTAGCCTATATTTCTTGGCAGAAGCGAGGTGGTTGCACCCTAAGACTCGGTTTCACCCCCCCTAAGGGAGTATTTTCCTCACGATCCCTCGCGGAGTGAACATCAAGTAATGGCTCGTCATCTTAGTGAGCAATACGGGCTAAGCCCGTTGCAGTGCCTTAAAATGGTTGGCGGCAATCCCGCTATCGATAACCTGCGCCACTTGTTCTGCTGCTTCCATGTGACTGGCCGCCCGACCACAATGCCACAAGATTAGTGCAGCGCCATAAACAAGTGCGTCACGCGCCATGCCCGGCTCGCCCGATAAAGCAGCCAAACCTGACTCAAGCACTGCTTGCGCCAACGCTTTGCGCTGCTTTGCAGTGAGAGAGATCCCATCAATATCTTCAAATTCTGCAGGTAAGGCGACAGCTCGCTGTGACTGTTCAACACTGAAATTTTTCGGCTCGAGCGCTAAGTCCGTGATGGACTCATCGACTAAGCGATGTACCTTGGCATGCTGACGTAGTGATGGCACTACTCCTCCTTCCACGCCTCGAATCACCAACGCTGAGCTATAACCCACCGTTCGTGCCAACTCGAGATATATCGGTGGGTAAGCTTTATGCACATAGCCTGTGACTAAATGTGTTTGTTTGCGCCCGGTCAGTGCACCAGCAAACCCTTCAACGGTGGTCAAAATGCTGCGCTTTACCATTTTGTGACGTAACTCTGACAAATCAGCTAGCTGTGGACAAAATTGAGATTGCGACACATAAGCCCACGCTATATCAGGCACAGCCAAATTCGTTGCCGCCTGCTCAACAGACAATGTGACATTAATTCCTGCTGCCATCATCACCTCTTCATGTGTCACACCATATTTAGGCCCAACACGTTCAACACCATGGCTATAGCAAGGCAGACCGCAAGCAGCCAAAACACAAGGTATAAAGGGTGACATAGGTAAAGAGCGAATATATCCGTTATACGGATCAAATAGATCGACCACCTCATCGACCGCAGCAACGTAATGGCTGGTAGCTTGACGAATCGCTCGTAGCACACCGATATTCTCATCATCGGTTTCACGTTTCATACGTAAAGCGATAAAAAAGATGGCTGCGTGAACTGAATCAGCTTGACGTCTTAACACCTGCTGCATTGCTTGCTCGGCTTGCTCTACCGACAAATCCTTGCTCAAAGCAGGGCCCGTCGCAATACGCTGAATCACTTCTCGCATTAGAGTCTGTTGA
>CAYURS010000181.1:0-2570 GCA_964447165.1 uncultured Thiotrichales bacterium | reverse complement strand
GTATGCGCAGCAAGCAAGCGCACTATTTTGATCACCCTACTTTCGGAATCATTGCGCTAATTACGCCAGTTGAAACCAATGGTGCAAGCAGTCAGCAATTAAAAATCGAAATACTGCCTGCTACTGATGATAAACCTGTAGTCACCACTCCCTTACAATAAGGGCAATACACCAGTCAGCAGTTTTCGTAACTGCTGAGCACCAAGCTGCATATATTTTTCAATTTCTTGCATGTCGATAATCGCCTCAGCACGACCTGAACAACGTGAAGAAGTGCTTAATGACCCTGTAGAGATCTCAGTACGACCTGAACGACGTGAAGAAGTACTTAATGATCCTGTAGGGATCTCAGTACGACCTGCTGCCCAATTGACAACAAAGGCACAGGTGGCGTAATCCAACTCCAGCTCACGCGCTAATGCCGCTTCAGGCATGGCCGTCATACCCACCATGGTACAACCATCGCGCTCCAATCTATTTACTTCAGCCGCCGTTTCTAATCGCGGTCCCTCGGTCACACCATAAACACCATTTGGCACGACGCTCATCACGGCATTTTCAGCTGCAGTAATAAGCACCTGACGCAAATATTGCGAATAAGGATAGCTAAAATCGACGTGCTTAACACCGCTATCTCTGCCATCAAAATAACTACTTTCACGTCGATAGGTGTAATCAATTAACTGGTCAGGCACAGCCAGCTTACCTGGAGCCATATCTTGTCGAATACCACCCACTGCGGCCGCCGCAATAATATTTTTAACATCCAGCTCTTTAAACGCCCAAATGTTTGCTCGATAATTAATTTTGTGTGGTGGAATAGTATGACCGTAACCATGTCGAGCTAAAAAAATTACCTCGCAGCCATTCAGCATACCCGTAATGAGTGGGCCCGATGGCTCGCCAAATGGCGTTTGCACCATCTCGCGTTTGATGATTTCAAGATTATCCAGTTTAGTTAAACCACTACCACCGATAATACCTAAACGACTCATTATTATTTCATTTCCCCTTCACTGCATAAATGCCATTAGCATTACGCAAATAACCTTTGTAATCCATACCAAAACCAAAAACATAACGGTCTGGTACTGTTAGACCAATATAGTCTACGGTTAAGTTGGCCTTACGATCATGCTGCTTATCAAGCAACACTGTTGTCTGAACTTCCCTGGCACCAGCAGCCAAGCAATAGTCACGAATAGCCACCAAAGTATGCCCCTCATCAAAAATATCATCTAATAATAAAACCATTCTGTCTTTGATAGGCATAGAGGGCTGTGCTATCCAATGCAAAGAACCCCCTTCTGTTTTGTCGCGATAACGCGTTGCGTGAACATAATCAAGCTGCAAAGGGAAATCAAGGCGTGGCAATAATTGGCCAGACAATACCAAACCACCTTTAAGTAAAACAATCACCACGGGGTTACTATCAGCAAGCTTGTGACTAATCTCTCTTGCTATACGTGTCATGGCCTCATCAATTTTCACATACGGATGGATTAAATCTGCCTCATCCATAATGCGATTTATTTCTTCCATATCAAGTTTCATCGTATGATATCTCGCTGGCATCATAGCCAATCTGAGGTACACCAATACGGCCTATGCCGGGCAATTCGATAGCAAAATCAAATAAATCAATCTCAAAACTGAGACCAAGCAGGTTAAGCTCAAGACCCTCTTCTATTCCAACAGATATGCCAAACAACCCCCATAAACTAAACTGAATACCACTGCCACTGGCGGAGCATGAAACCACTTCATTAATTTCACGATAATCCTTACCAATTGCCGTCGAAGGAAGGTCGAGCTTTAATTCAGGTACCTGGCGGCCAATAAATGCGGTAAACGTATTACTGTTCGGGCCAGGCCAAGTCGTATAGTCATCGCGAAAAGGATAATCATTAATCGCCTGCTCAACCTGGCTAATTAACTTTTGCGCCTGTTGGCCGCGAATATCAACCAAGATCGTTGGCTCGTTACCGTACCACGGCGCATCATGATCGCCCTGATGAATCATTAAAACCTCTTTATTATGATATTTGGCCCAACCAAAAATTTCATAACGCGTGAATTCGTTATCACCTGGGTGTTTTAATGCAAGCCAGGTATGTACTGCGAGAAATTTTTTTAAGCCCCAGGTACGTGCCGCATAAATCTGAATAGCTGCATCATCAATATTGATAGAAACGTGACTAGTTTTTTTAGTTTCATTGTCTGCGTACGGCTCACCCGTAAACGCTACAACAGTTAGCAATATAAATAACAAACCAATGAAGATAAAAATCTTTTTTAGCACAATACCTTTTAATCAATTTCGTATTATACGCTGTAACACTTAGCACTCTGAAAATAAGCACTGGACTCTGCCAAGCTTAACAAAGACGCTATAAACCTGCTTAAAAGCCCAAAAACCTTCTGAAGAACATGTAATAGTAGAATTAAATGCATGAGATCAGCTAACTATTAGGTGCAATGATTGACTGAATTTAACTACTTAATCAAGCAGACGTTACGTGCAAAATAACGCCATCGGCACTTATCACTTTCACCTTGGTTCCTGCCTC
>CAYURS010000180.1:1405-2629 GCA_964447165.1 uncultured Thiotrichales bacterium | reverse complement strand
CAAAATAAAGAAAATCATTATGAGTGATAAGCAGCTACGTTCACGCGTCAAGCTATTCGGCAACCTACTCGGCGATATCATCCGCGAGCAAGAAGGTCCGCGCGTGCTTAAAGCGGTAGAGACCTTACGCAAAGGCTTTATTCGCCTACGTGATGAAGAAAACCCACAAAAACGCCAACAGCTGAATCGTGTCATTAATCGTTTTGACGACAAGACCCTGACCAACGTCATTCGCGCCTTCAGCACCTATTTCAAACTAGTAAACATTGCTGAAGAAGCACACCAACACCGCGAACGTCGCATTCAAGCGAAAAAAGGTGGGCCACTCTGGCATGGATCGTTTGAATCAACACTGCGTGAATTCAAAGCCGATAGCGTAAGTGAAGAAGAGCTGCAGCACTTACTCAATCGCCTGTGCTTCATGCCAGTGATTACTGCGCACCCAACACAGGCTAAACGCCATACCATCATGGAGGCCCTACGCCGCATCTTCCTCAAAGCTGAGCATCTTTCTGATACCCGCCTGAGCAGAGAACAACGCGCTGAAATAACCGCAGAGCTGCGCACACTAATCGAAATTTTGTGGTCAACCGACGAAGTTCGCAGCTTTAAACCAACGGTTATCGATGAAATAAAAAACGGCTTGTACTATTTTGAAGAAAGTCTGTTTAGCGCAGTACCGTTAATCTATCGTTATTTTGAAAAAGGCATTCGTCGCAGTTATGGCGAAACAGACATTACCGTGCCGAGCTTTCTACGCTTTGGTTCCTGGATTGGTGGCGATCGCGACGGCAACCCGTTTGTGAAGCCTGAAACCACCGCAACGGCGGTAAGACTGCATGCGCGCACGATACTGCTGCATTACATCAAACGCCTCACAAAACTTAGGCGTGTTTTGACGCATTCTAGCGACCTGGCACAACCTAGCGAAGCCTTTGCTGCCAGCCTGGCAAAGGACGAGGTGCTCGCCGAGAGGGTGTTGAAAGAACGTGCCGACCGCTTCCGCAACGAACCCTATCGCCGCAAGCTCTACTTCATGAGTTACAAGCTTGAAGGTAACCTGATTGATATTAAGAGCAAGCTGGAAAACAAATCTGCCTACTCAATTGCCGCCTATAAAGATGAAGCAGAGTTTCTCGAAGAATTAAAAATCATCCACGCATCTTTGCATAGCCATAATGCAGGCAAGATCGCTGACGCAGACCTAAAAGACTTAATACGTTT
>CAYURS010000180.1:0-1305 GCA_964447165.1 uncultured Thiotrichales bacterium | reverse complement strand
CTGATATTGTTTCTGGCAACTCGGCAATCACTGAGCTGACCCAAGAAACCTTAGACGTCTTCCACGTCATGGCTGACATGCGCAAAGAAGTCAGCATTCACGCCTTTGGTCATTACGTTATTTCAATGACGCACAACGCCAGTCATGTGCTCGAAGTCATGTTGCTAGCACAACAAGCAGGTTTGCTAGGCAAAACCGATAAAGGATGGTTCTGCCATATCTGCGTTAGCCCACTGTTTGAGACCATCGAAGACCTGCAACATATCCGCCCCGTCATGGGCGAGCTATTTGATAACCCCACCTATCGCGGCCTGTTAAACGCCTCAGGTAATCTACAAGAAGCCATGCTCGGTTATTCCGATTCGTGTAAAGACGGCGGCATACTCGCCTCTAACTGCCTGCTTTATCATGCGCAACGCGAAATGACCGCACTGGCCGACGAACACGACATTCAATGCCGCTTATTCCATGGTCGCGGCGGCACCATCGGCCGTGGTGGTGGCCCCACTCACGAATCCATCTTGTCACAACCCGACGGTACCGTACACGGTGAAATCAAATTCACCGAGCAAGGTGAAGTCTTGTCCTACAAATACAGTAATGCAGAAACCGCTGTCTACGAAGTCACCATGGGCGTCACTGGCCTGTTAAAGGCCAGCACCTGCTTAATACGTAAACCAGAACCCGATAATCAAGACAATTTAACGATTATGAGCGAACTCACCGAAATTGGTGAAGGCTATTATCGCGACCTAACCGAGAAAACCGACGGCTTCATGGATTATTTTTACGAAGCCACACCAGTGAATGAAATTGGCATGATGAACATGGGCTCACGCCCCAGCCATCGCAAAAAATCGCGCTCAAAAAACTCCATACGCGCCATTCCCTGGGTCTTCGGTTGGGCGCAATCACGCGCTACACTGCCCGCCTGGTTTGGCGTCGGCAAAGCATTAGTCGATTGGCATCAAAACGATCCAACACGTATCGCCGAACTACAGCGTATGTACCAGGACTGGCCGTTCTTCCGCGCCCTGCTCAGCAATATTCAAATGGCTTTATTTAAATCCAATATGATTATCGCCCAGGAATACATGAAGCTAGCGCATGACCAAAACACTGCTGGTGACATCTTCAAGTCAATTAAAACTGAATATGACAAAGCTATTCGCAGCATTCTTGAGATCACGCAACAAGATAAGTTAATTGGTGACAACCCGTCATTGGTCTTATCGTTAGAGCGTAGAAACCCGTATCTTGATCCGTTGAACCATATTCAGATTACCTTGATTCAACGTTTTCGTG
>CAYURS010000179.1:0-2641 GCA_964447165.1 uncultured Thiotrichales bacterium | reverse complement strand
AAATTTTCCAGCTTTTCGTTACGAATCTTGCCAATAGCCTCACTGTTGATTACGATTGGCGTCTCGATCTGGAAAATTTCAGGCACAATCTCGCTGTCCCAGAATTAATCAGGGGCTCCCTAGCTTAACAATGTTACTATTTCGCGCGCAAGTCGCATACTTTTCTTAAACTCACATAAGCTACTCATTCTAAAAATAAAATGGCCGCAAATTTTTTTAAAAAAATCTTTGGTAGTCGTAATGACCGCTATATAAAACGTCTACGCCCGATCGTTGAGAACATCAACGCACTTGAGGCCGATGCCAGTCAATTATCTGATGAAGGTCTTGCCGCTCGCACTGAAGTATTACGTCAGCGTGCTACAGAGGGAGAGTCTTTAGATAGCCTCATACCCGATGCCTTTGCTGTGGTAAGAGAGGCGGGTAAGCGTGTTCATAATATGCGTCATTTCGACGTTCAGCTTATCGGCGGCATGGTTTTAAACCAAGGTAAAATTGCCGAGATGCGTACCGGCGAAGGTAAAACCCTGGTTGCCACCCTTGCTGCTTATCTCAACGCCTTGTCGGGAGAGGGTGTACATATTGTCACCGTCAACGACTACCTGGCTAAGCGCGATGCCGAGTGGATGGGGCAAATATACCGCTTCCTTGGCATGTCTGTTGGCGTAATTTACAGCGGTCAGGATCAGCAAGAAAAATGCGCTGCTTATGCCTGCGATATTGTTTACGGCACCAATAATGAATTTGGTTTTGATTATCTTAGAGACAATATGGCGTTCTCAGCCGATGATCGTGTTCAGGGTAAGCTCAATTTTGCCATTATTGACGAAGTAGACTCGATTCTGATTGATGAGGCACGTACGCCGCTTATTATTTCCGGCGCAGTTGAAGATAAAACAGACCTGTATGTCAAGGTCAACACGCTTATTCCTGCTCTTACCAAGCAAGAAGAAGAGGATGGTGATGGCGACTACAGTGTTGATGAAAAGGCGAGACAGGCTTATTTGACTGAAGACGGTCACCAGCATGTTGAGGAGTTGCTCGAAAAGGCAGGTCTTTTACAAGCGGGTGAGAGCCTATACGATGCTGCCAACATTATGTTGATGCACCACATTAATTGTGCTTTGCGCGCTCATGTTCTATTCCAAAAAGATGTGCACTATGTTGTCAATAACAATGAAGTGATCATCGTCGATGAATTTACTGGCAGGACCATGCCGGGACGACGTTGGTCGGATGGTTTGCATCAAGCAGTAGAGGCCAAAGAAGACGCAGCTATTCAGCAAGAGAATCAGACCTTGGCATCGATTACCTTTCAGAATTTCTTCCGCTTGTATAATAAGCTCAGCGGTATGACCGGAACAGCAGATACAGAAGCATTCGAGTTTCAGCAGATTTATGGTCTTGAAGTGGTTGTCATCCCAACGCATCGCAGTATGGTGCGAGATGATATGACAGATTTGATTTACCTGACGGCTAATGAAAAATACGCTGCTATTATCGAGGATATCGAAGATTGCTATCAGCGACAGCAGCCGGTGTTAGTTGGTACGGCCTCCATTGAAACGTCTGAGTATTTATCAGGTTTGCTCAGTAAGGCCAAGGTTAAGCATGAAGTGCTTAATGCTAAGCAACATGAGCGTGAGGCAGATATCATTGCTCGGGCCGGCAGTCCAGGTGCTATCACCATTGCCACCAATATGGCCGGGCGCGGTACCGATATAGTGTTAGGTGGCAATCTTGATGCCGCGTTAAGTAAGATTGATGCCGCTGATAGCGCTGCTCGTCAAGCCGCTAATGATGAGTGGCAGTCATTGCATGAACAAGTATTAGAGTCTGGTGGACTGCATGTTATCGGCACAGAGCGTCACGAATCGCGCCGTATCGATAACCAATTACGCGGCCGTTCCGGTCGTCAAGGTGATGCCGGTTCTACACGTTTCTATCTTTCGCTAGAAGATAATTTGATGCGTATTTTTGCTTCGGATCGTGTTGCCAGCATGATGCAAAAATTAGGCATGCAAGAAGGTGAAGCCATTGAGCATGGTCTGGTTTCCAAAGCCATCGAGAATGCACAGCGTAAAGTCGAAGGCCATAACTTTGATATTCGTAAACAATTGTTAGAGTATGATGATGTTGCTAATGATCAGCGTAAGGTCGTTTACGAACAGCGCAATGAGTTGATGGACAGTGACGATGTGTCTGACACTATTCATGTAATTCGTGAAGATGTAGTAAATGAAGTGATCAGTCGTCACCTACCGGCTGGCAGCTTGGAAGAGCAATGGGATGTGCCGAATCTGGAAAAAGATATCGAGCAACAGTTTACGATGAGTGCGCCTATAGGCCAATGGTTGAATGCAGATGATAGTCTGCACGAGGAAACCTTACGCCAGAAAATTCTTGATATGACAGTGGATGCTTATCAGCAAAAAGAAAATCAAGCCGGTCCTGAGGCTATGCGTCACCTTGAAAAAGCGGTAATGCTAAGAGTATTGGATAATCTCTGGAAAGATCACCTGGCAGCAATGGATCATCTGCGCCAAAGTATTAATTTGCGTGGCTATGCGCAAAAAAACCCTAAGCAGGAATATAAGCGCGAAGCCTTTGATATGTTCAATAGCCTGCTTGAGCGTATTCG
>CAYURS010000178.1:0-2652 GCA_964447165.1 uncultured Thiotrichales bacterium | reverse complement strand
GAGAGTTACCCATGCTATAGGGTGAAGCTTCTTTAGAGCTCAAATACGCAGCAACGTTATTGATATCCTCATCAGACATCCTTTTGGCAATATTACGCATTATCGCCTGTGAGTCATTTGTACGTGACCCATCACGCCATTGCTTCATCTGGGCAACAATGTAGGTATATTTCTGCTGGCCAATCGCTGGAAACATAGGCTCGACACCACGGCCATTAAAATCGTGGCAAGAACGGCAAGCAGCAACGGTTTTCTCAGGAATGCCGTGGTTAACAATCGCCTTACCAAGATAGGTTTCACCCACCTCAACACCATTCGCCTTTAATGCAGCCAGGTCAGAGACAGATGCATCAACCGTTTCCCTGTCGTGCTGCCATTCGCTGATGTAAGCCGACACATCAAGACGCTCCTGTGGAGTTAAACCCTTAGCGTTGGCATTCATAATAAACATCACGGTATCTTCACGCTTGTCGGTAGCATAGTCGTCCAACTGCTTAGCAATAAACTGGAAGATTTGGCCAGCCAAACGCGGGGTACCTAAAGCGTCGCTGCCCATACCGTCTGGCATGTGACAACCAGAGCACGCTGGCACGCCAGTGGCTTCCTTACCATTGTTGTAGATATTTTCACCATTTGCCACATCAACAGTCATACCACCAGCGAAAACAGCCGAACTTGCTGCAAACGTAAAAGCAAAAAGCGAACCCACTAACCTAGTTGAGTAACGCATGACAACACCCTCCAAAAAAAAATGCATCGGGGCCGTGACCGACCTTTTGTTAAAAATAGCCTGTGACCCACTGCAACACAAAGCACTTCACTATGCAGCAGTCAATAATATCAGATCTATCAAGTAGGTGAATCACCTACCACTATGGTTCGCTTAAGAATTTTTCTTCAGCAAAAACCAAGCAAACCCCCAAGCCAGCGGGAACCAAATCGCATAAAGTATCAATACACCAGCAGTGTCTAACATGGTTTACCTCAATTATTTTAGTAATTCATTTAGTCAACAAAACGGGCGTCTGTATACCATGTTAACCCTGTTTAGCGCAAGTTTTCACAAGCCATAACAGAGCCCAAAACGACGCCTTCCTTTATCTGATCCATCCATTTAACATATTGTTTCTAATAAATAAAAATGCTTCCCACAAAAACACAAACGCCGCCGTAAAAAAGTTTTATTATACTCTAGCAGATGACCGCTAACACAGTTTCGAGTATGCTCCGCAG
Organism: uncultured Thiotrichales bacterium; assembly: GCA_964447165.1. Lineage (GTDB taxonomy): Bacteria > Pseudomonadota > Gammaproteobacteria. Next base: position 1,419 of record CAYURS010000178.1, on the reverse strand, counting down.
CCATCTTATTTAATGTCGCCAATTCTAAGCCATGATGAACGACCAAATCAAACAGCGTGTACTCATTCTTGCTATTCTCATTGTCTGGGGCGGCCTCATTCTATGGTTTAAGCTCGTCCAGTTTAGCCCTTATGGCATGGAGGAAGGCGCATCACGTGCCTTGCTGCTGGTGTGGTCGCTGGCCGAACGCGTGGTTAATCCGATTGTATTGTTTGGCGCGCCCGACTTTCGCGCACTACTCTTTGGGCCACTGGCGCTGTATTGGAGCGGTAGCCTGATTGCTGCCAAAGTCTTCACCATGCTCACCTTGTTTGCCGCGACACTGTTCTTCTATCGCTGGGCAAAGCAACACATGGGTAGCGAAGTGGCCATGATCGCCAGCGGCTTACTACTGATCGCACCACTCAGCTTGCAACAAATCGATGCCATGGGGGCGGGTATTTACTTGTTATTAGCGTTTGGTTTCGGCACTTGGCTTGATCAACGTATTCGTAGCACAGAAAAGTTATTAACTGCCTGGTATTTCGTTCATTTGCTGGTAATTGCTGGCATTATCAGCATACACCCCATCGGATTGGGTTACGCGTTTGGCGTACTCTGGGTCTGGCAACGCAGGCAGGCTAGCAACGGCATGAAAAAACAAATACTGATCGGTGTTGGTTTGAGTGCAGTCTTTGTTGGCTTGCTGCAAGCGGGTTGGATTCATATCGAATGGCTCAACAATCCTATCACTGTAGTCGGTAGCGCTATGTTTGTTATTGGCGACGCCAACAGTGGCGCAGCCTGGTTCGCAGGCCTACTGGTATTAATCTTATTCGCCATTGTCGTGATTCGTTCACGTAAATTCATTGTCGACGACAGTCTAGGCTGCGGCTTGCTGCTTGCAAGCCTCATCGGTCTTTTATGTGCCGACCAAGTTTGGGCCTTGCTGCTACTAACGCTATTACTCTACCTAGGTACGCAGCAACTGATTCACGCGCAAAAGTTTGGTTTGCGTGGGTTTATGGCACAACGCGGTCTTGCCCTTAGCTTGCTGTTTATTGTCGCCTTTGTCTTTATGCAAGGTGATAAAGCGCATCACGCCGCCTTAGCCCGCGCTGATTTTGGCGACAATGACCGCCTGATAGCAACACTCGTGGCATCCATTGACAGTGATGAAGAAAAGCTTCAAGTCAGCAGCCAATGGCCAGGGCGCACCATGTTAGCCATTAGGCAAGCCACATTGCCGCTACCGCCAAGCAGTGATGACGATGAACATTTTCTCAAAATAACTGAGGGGCTCACTCACATTATTTTTGACCATACCAATCCAAAAAATAAGAATTTAGCAGAACAAATTGCGCGGCTTAGCGGTAACATGCCGACCTTAGCGCGCGAGCCTGGCGGGGTGATTGTCGAAGTAAAACCGCTAGCAGCGCC
>CAYURS010000177.1:0-2679 GCA_964447165.1 uncultured Thiotrichales bacterium | reverse complement strand
TGGATTTGTTCAAGAAACGATATGATCGGAAATGTTGGTGTATTGGTGGCAGCCGATCTGGTGTTGTGGCTGCAATCGCCAATACCCGATATCGTCATAGGTTTAATGATTGCAGCCGTTGTGATTCACTCGGCATGGCGAATCGTGGTTGAGGCATAAGGGGTAGCGCATCCACAGCCCCGCAACGCACCAACATCAACACCCTCAAGGCTTTCCTGTTCACGCCTTGTTCATCGGCCTGATGCACGGCATGGCCGGTTCTGCGGCACTCATACTGCTGACCCTTGAAACTATCCAATCCCCTGCCCTCGGCATCACTTATATCGCATTGTTTGGCCTGGGATCCATGCTCGGCATGGCAGCATTATCGGTCATTATCGCCATCCCGCTGCGCCGTTCCGCACAGGGTCTGACCTGGTTGCATAACAGTCTGCAAGCCACCGTCGGCATGGCCACCATCGCACTAGGCTCCTATGTAATCCTGGATATTGGTGCCCAAATTACTGTTTTATAAGAAACACCCCCGCTTCACCTTGTTAAACGGACAATAAAAAATGAATTTAGATCGAGTCTCCAGCGGGCGTGATGTGCTCAACGAAATCAATGTCATTATCGAGATCCCCGTGCATGCCAACCCGGTGAAGTATGAACTGGATAAAGAAACCAGTGCCATATTCGTCGACCGATTCATGTCCACTGCTATGTATTTACTCGTATAATTACGGTTACGTGCCGCACACACTGTCTAAAGACAGCGACCCGGTCAATGTGCTGGTCGTTACACCGGCACCATTGATTTCCGGCTCTATGATTCGCTGCCAACCGGCGGGAGGGTTTAAAGATGACCGATGAAGCCTGTGACGACGCTAAGATTCTGGCTATTCCTATCGACAAAGTCAGTAAGTCGTACCGACACCTACACGACTACACCGATTCCCCCAAAGACCGCCTAGATACCATCACCCACTTTTTTGAGCATTACTAAAAATCTGGATGAAGGTAAGTAGATCCGAGTCGAAGGCTGGGTGGTCGTACAACGTATTTACTAGGCAACCGTAGAGGGTGTCGTTGCGGCGATATTGCTGATGACTTATAGCTTGCATCGCAGGCTGTCAAATGAGCTCGCGAAAACGACAGGATAAATAGCAGACTTTTTAGCGCATACTTCTTCCACTATATCCACCAGCATACTAAATATTGCGTTGTTGAAAAATCATGTTGGTCAATTTGAAATTTGCCAAGCATCAAGTTTATACTTGCTGTTTCATATGATAACGTCTGACATACTATGAGCACCTCTATTGAAAACAAAGCGTTACAAACAGCATTATCAAAAGTACAGCGAAGTTCAAGCGATATAAATCAACTATCTCATCTCTGGCCTCGTGTAAAAACAGAACCTTATTGGTGGGATAACTACTACCATGTATTTGTCACCAAGAATCATCATAATATTTACCAATCCATATTTGGTTCGCACTGCGAAACTCGCTCTTTCATAAAATCGTGTTCAGTTCAAAACCTTCGAAAACTTCTTTCTCCAAAACGTTGGTATGGTCCTGTTTCGTTTGGCTTGCAACTCCCCCCCGGCACAGTACTACTCCCACCAATACATTCTAAACATGGGCTTGTTATAGCATCCAGCGATGCTGAGAGGGTTCTCAAAATAAATTACGAACGACAGGAGGTGGCGGTAGAGGTAGAAAATTGGGCCATAGCTAAATCCGCCGGCATCACTGATCACGTTCCACACCTCATGGAACATGGATCAACAAATGATGGTGGGGAATGGATGTACACACAGCTTTCACCTAACACGCACCCCTTTCTTAAGCCACTAAACCCATTTGTTAACCTCAATAAAACGTGGAGAATCTGGTTACGACACAATATTCTCCCTACTATGCAGAGATTCTACGAAGAGTCCGGTTTAAATTTTTTTCAGGTCGGCGAACTACTAGACAGTATCAAAGCATCGGTTAAAAATGACAACATGTCAGAAGCGTTGTTAAACATCGTAAGATTAGCGGAAGATGCTCAGTTAAAGAGCGACCAGACACACGTAATCATCACAAAACTACATAAGGATATTATTCCAAACCATATCCATAGGCATGGCAAACAATGGTGGATTCTTGACTGGGGGTCTGCCGGAGAAGGCCTCATTCCCAAAGAAGTATTTAGAGCTTATTTCTGGACATCACCAAACAGTCAAGATAAGCAACCATTTTGGGTATGGTTACGTGGCGACATTTCGGCCGAACAACTACCAACAGGCATACGAAATGAAATAGAACTGTACCTGGATTGGTACTCAACATGGCAAAATACAACCATGAATCAACATTCCCTTCGCTGCCAATTATTAATGGCATTATTAATGGACTATAACGAAGTAATTCACCTCTTTAATCTTGGAAACAAAATAGGTGAAATTGAAACAGCATCTGATCTGCCTAATTGGGTTCGTACCTTATTGCCACAACTTGAGATACTGGGCGCTATTCCCGCTCGAGATATATAAATCAGCTTATAACAATGCCCCACCTGGAGGATCCCCCCAAACACTAACACCCTTAAAATATAGCAGAAGCAAACAGGCCCGCTTTCGCAGGCCTGTTTAAGTGTGGCGTCCCCAAGGGGATTCGAACCCCTGTTGCCGCCGTGAAAGGGCAGTGT
>CAYURS010000176.1:0-2682 GCA_964447165.1 uncultured Thiotrichales bacterium | reverse complement strand
AAAAAACACATATTTTTACTGGATTTTTTCAATCCACGTCCCTATATAATAAGGTCGGGTTATCGGTCTGAATGTGGTTGAAGTTTTTTGGCAATATTTCAACTAATGCAGTATTTTTAATAGGTATAGGAGTAAACATGTCAACCACAGCGGCTGATGCACAGGCAATTAATACAGGCTTTGAATGGCTGCGCAGTGAGGATATTGAATCGCTCAATGTTACTGTGGAAGAGTACCAGCATAGTGTCACGGGTGCCTTGCACTACCATATTGCTAGTGACAACCCTGAAAATGTATTTTTAGTTGCGCTACGTACCGTGCCGATGGATTCCACTGGCGTGGCGCATATGTTGGAGCATACCGTGCTCTGTGGTAGTGAGCGCTACCCGGTACGTGATCCGTTTTTTATGATGATTCGGCGCTCACTCAATACTTTTATGAATGCTTTTACCAGTAGCGATTGGACCGCCTATCCCTTTGCCAGCCAAAACCGTAAAGATTTTTTTAATTTGCTGGATGTCTACCTCGACTCAGTCTTTTTTTCACGTTTACACGAACTAGATTTTTTGCAAGAAGGACATCGTGTTGAATTTGAGTTGCCTGATGATGCATCGTCAAAGCTGGTTTATAAGGGTGTTGTTTTTAATGAGATGAAAGGGGCGATGAGTTCGGTGACTAGTACTTTATGGCATACCCTAACGAAATATTTATACCCAAGCACCACCTATCACTACAACAGTGGCGGTGAGCCTGATCATATTACCGATTTAAGTTACGACGATCTTAAGTCATTTTATCAAAGCCATTATCATCCGAGTAATGCAGTCTTTATGACTTATGGTGATATTCCTGCATCGCAACATCAAGTGATATTTCAAGATCGCGTGTTGTCACGTTTTGAGCGTCTTGATCATAATATTAGCGTTGCTGATGAAAAGCGTTATTTCTCTCCCGTTGTTGTCGAAGAATCCTATCCGTTGCCAGAAGATGAAGCCGAAGGTGATCGTACGCATATTGTGTTGGCGTGGTTACTTGGCAATAGCACGAATCTGCAAGACGTATTGCGTGCCAACTTGTTGAGCAGCTTATTGCTTGATGATAGCGCCTCACCCTTGCGTCGTGCGTTGGAGACGACTGATTTAGGCGGCTCGCCATCACCACTGTGTGGTTTGGAAGATTCCAACCGCGAGATGGCGTTTGTCTGCGGTGTTGAAGGTGCTAAGCCTGAAAATGCGCAAGCGGTAGAAGATCTTATACTGTCGGTACTAAAAGAGGTCGCTGACAAAGGTATAGAACAGGATCGTATCGAAGCGGTGTTGCATCAGTTAGAACTGGGACAACGTGAGGTAGGTGGTGATGGGTTTCCCTATGGGTTGCAGTTGATGTTGGAAGGCCTGTCTAGCGCGGTGCATGGCGGTGATCCGGTGGCAATGTTGAATCTGGACCCTGCGTTGGAAAAGTTGCGAGAGGAAATCAAAGCGCCTGATTTTGTTAGTCGCTTGATTAATCAACATTTGCTGGGCAATGCGCATCGTGTGCGTTTGACATTAAAGCCTGATCCACAATTAATTCAACGTCGTGACCAGGCGCAAGCAGCTAAGCTCGAATACCTGAAGCAATCATTGACCGCAACGCAGAAAAGTAATGTTATCGATATGGCAGTGAAGTTGGCGGAACGTCAATTACAGCAAGATGATCCTGGTATTTTACCTAAGGTCGGCATTGAAGATGTGCCTGCTAGCATTCATATTCCCGAAGGTGAACAATTAAAAATTGGTAATGCTGCGCTACGTTATTATAGCCAGGGCACTAATGGTATTGCCTACCAAGAAATTGTCACCGCATTACCTGATTTAAGTTGCGATGAGCTGGCACTATTACCTTATTATAGCGCGTTATTACCAGAGCTAGGTTGTGGGGAATTAGATTATTTGGCTGCGCAAATATGGCAATCAAAAGTTAGTGGTGGTGTCAGTGCTTACAGCACAATCCGGGGCGCAACGGATGATGCAGCCAATGCCAAAGGTTACTTAGTTATGTCGGGCAAGGCCTTGGTGCGCCATCATGCGGAACTGACGCAATTATTAAAACAAAGTTTTCTTGCTGCGCGCTTTGATGAAACATCACGCATTCGCGAATTGATGAGCCAAATGCGTCTACGTCGTGAGCAAGGTGTTGTTGGTCGTGGTCACAGCCTCGCCATGACAGCGGCCAGCGCAGTTTTTAGCCCCATCGCTAATTTACAACACACTATGCAAGGTTTGGTCGGTTTAAGTAATTTGAAGACTTTGGACGATAGCTTGGATGACGATAAGGCGCTTAATGCCTTATCACAACAGCTCGCTGCATTGCATCAAAAGATTATCGCAGCGCCCAGGCAGTTTCTGCTTGTCGGTGAGGCAGAACAACGAGATTTGTTATTAGATGCCCTATCATCACAATGGCAAGACGTTGATAATGCCAGCCAAGCACACCCAGCACTGAATGTGGCGCCAGCAGAAAAGGCATTATTAGAAACGAGGGAAGCAGCGAACGGCGAATTCTGGCTGACCAATACACAGGTTAATTTCTGCGCTCGTGCGTATCAGGCTGTTGCGATTGCGCATGATGACGCAGCGGCCTTATCCGTATTGTCTGGTTTTATGCGCAATGGTTATTTACATACCGCAGTGCGTGAACAAG
>CAYURS010000175.1:0-2696 GCA_964447165.1 uncultured Thiotrichales bacterium | reverse complement strand
AGTGGCAGGCGAGCCTGCCCGATAAGGCGCCTAATCAATTTTTAATCAATTTACAACCGAGCCAACAACAACAGCTATATGATTTATTTGACCAACATAATCTTCAGCGACCATTGTTGCATCCGACGGTGCGAGGACGTTTGGTGGCGATTAATGAAATTGATGTCACCAAGATTAGTGTGGATGGCAACCATGAAGAACAGGCTCGTCCATCAAGAAGTTTGAATTTGTCGTTTTCAACGACCACCCCTGAACACAGCCCTGTCGTCGAAGGCCGATGGTGGAGTGACAACGATAAAGGTTTGGTTTCTTTAGAGCAGCAATTCGCTGCTCGTATTGGCGCCAGCATAGGTGACCGACTTCGCGTCAATATTGCTGGCATCGAGGTTGAGGCGACAGTAGCGAATCTGCGCAAGGTTGAATGGGACTCTTTTCAGGTGAATTTTTATATGATTTTTTCTCCTGACGTGATGACAGATCAACCAACGACGTATATCTCTTCTTATTATCAACCACAGCGATCTACCCTTACAGCACAGAACAATGATTTGCCGCGTGATATCGTCACAACGCTACCTAACGTAACATTGATTGATGTAGGGAGCCTGGTTTTACAAATCAAACAGATCATTGATCGCGTCACACGTGCAGTTGAATATGTCTTTATCTTCACCCTGTTTGCGGGTTGTGTTGTGTTATTTGCGGCGATACATTCGACGCTGGATCAACGTATACGTCACAGCGCCTTAATGCGCGCCCTGGGCGCCAGTCGACGTCAGCTTAACCAAGCCAATCTGGCTGAATTTATTGGTTTGGGTTTAATGGCAGGCTTGATTGCCGCAATGGTTGCTACGGTTATAGCGAGCATTATGGCATCAGCCTTGTTTGATCTGACGCTTGTGATAAACCCCTATGTTTGGTTATGGGGCTGTGTCTCAGGTGTCGTTCTGGTCAGCGTGGTGGGTTTTATTGCAACACGACGCGTATTGCAGCAGCCACCCTGGCAAGTGCTGAGAGCACTGGATTAATGGCTACAATGAGTAGGACAACAGGGGACAGACCACGATTGTTACGATTATAAGTTACTACGTCTAACAGGTCGGCCTGCTTTTTCAGGAACAACCCGCCTTTTCAAGATCTGACCAAGCTCTTCTTTAAAACGATTATCGCCTAACACACAATTCCTATTGGTCGCTTTACGGATCTCATCCACCAAACCAGGCTCTAATTCAGTTTGAAAAAGTGTCCGGTGCTATTAGGCCACTACAAAACGGCAGAGGTGACACATGAGCATGCTTTTTATAACCCATTGATTGATTCCTACATTATCGGCTCATGGTTACGAAGACTCAAGATGTGAATCTATTCAGGTTTATCGAGCTTACGCACTGCCGTGATCGTTGTGTACATGCTCCCTCCCTGTTCATGTGTCATTGGGAGAAAGCTAACTCTATGTCTAAACACTCATAAGCGTTATACTGAACAGTCGGCTCCGTGGCATAATGTCGCGTTCTAATTCTTTGACTTACTTACTTTAATTTAAAAGACCATGCAGCAGCAATCGACAGGCGCCGAGATGTTAACGGGCGCGGAAATTTTGGCGCGAAGCCTTCAAGACGAGGGTGTTGAATACATCTTTGGCTATCCTGGCGGTGCCGTTTTGCATATCTATGATGCCTTGTTTAGGCAAGATGTCGTTAAGCATATCTTGGTGCGTCATGAGCAGGGCGCATCGCATGCTGCGGACGGCTATGCACGCGCAACGGGTAGGCCGGGTGTGTTGCTAGTGACCTCTGGCCCCGGTGCAACCAATGCGGTAACGGGTATCGCCACGGCTTATATGGATTCGATTCCGATGGTGATTATTACCGGCCAGGTCAATACCTGGGCCATTGGTAGTGATGCTTTTCAGGAGGTGGATGCGGTGGGTATCACGCGTCCCTGTGTCAAACACAACTTTCTGGTCAAGGATGTTAAAGACTTGGCAGAGACAATCAAAAAAGCCTTTTATCTTGCCAGCAGTGGTCGACCTGGCCCGGTGGTGATTGATGTGCCGAAAGATGTGACAGCGCTGCGTACCGCTTATCACTATCCTGACAAGGTTGAGATTCGTTCCTACAACCCGGTAGAAAAAGGCCATAGTGGTCAGATAAAACGCGCGGTTGCAATGTTATTGGCGGCGAAAAAGCCAATGATTTACAGCGGTGGTGGTGTCGTGCTCGATAATGCCTCGGAGCTGTTGATCGAATTTACCCAAATGTTGGGTTTTCCTATCACTAACACCTTAATGGGCTTGGGTGCATTTCCAGCGTCAGATAAGCAGTTCTTGGGCATGCTGGGTATGCATGGCACGTATGAAGCCAATATGGCAATGCATGACTGTGATGTTTTGTTGGCCATTGGTGCGCGTTTTGATGATCGCGTTGTCGGTAAAGTAGATGAATTTTGTCCTTACGCCAAAAAGATTCATATCGATATTGACCCTGCCTCGATTTCCAAAAGTGTATTGGTTGATGTGCCGATTGTGGGCTCAGTCAGCAGTGTATTGACCGATATGATCGTTTTGTTGAAAGAACAAGCGGTAAAAACGGATAAAGAGGCTATTGCCAAATGGTGGGGCGAGATAGAAGGTTGGCGTAGTCAAGATTGCCTGCGTTATGACACCAAGTCTAAAATCATCAAGCCGCAAAGTGTGA
>CAYURS010000174.1:0-2696 GCA_964447165.1 uncultured Thiotrichales bacterium | reverse complement strand
CGTCATTATCACATTGACGGAGTACCAGTTTAGCTCAACACCAATAATAAAGAGAATGACTATCGAAGATGAAGGTCTTTTTAACTCGGGTTGGCGCTATGACGCGCAGCTAGGGTATGGCGTAACAATCCCACCAAACGATCGCCCGTCAAGCGGTGGGAACGCGCTAAGTCACCACGAAAACCGATGCGTCTGACACTATCACCATCCTGAAAACGAATTGCCAACCAGGTATCGCGGCGATAGCCTGATAATTGACGACTGACGGGCACTGTCAAACGTTTAACGCTAATAATATCGTCATAGTCAATTGATATTTCATCGCTATTATTGGCATATTGTAAACCCTCTTCACCAAACACTAAGGTGCCAGTATTAGTGAAACGTATCGACGAATCAAACGTACCGTGACGGGTATAGAGAATATATTTGAATTCCTGAGGAATAGTCGTTTTATAGTTAGCCCCTAAATAGGTATTGACGTCTGGATCACTGGCATTGAGGTTTGGGTTTGGCGAGACGCAACCGACTAAAGCAAGCCCTAAACTCGCAGCTAAAACTGTTTTTGATAAATGAGAGAAAACCGACATGACATACCTCCATTGGGGACAGTCTTTTGACTGCGTCAGATTAAGAAAGTTTAGTACCAATAGTGTCACAAAGAGATATTTGTTTAATAAATAATGCGATAATGTTACATCAGTTCCGTATAACGTCTCTTAACTATCATTCCTTTATATACCTAGCGCTGTTTTATACGCTGCGAACAGCAAACGACAAGGCCTCACCTGTCTCTTCTCCCAAGCAAAACACTGAATGCCAACAGCAGGTTAAATCTGTCTCTTGTGGTAAGAGTAATACGTCACCTGATTGTACTATCCTTCCGTGTCCGTTTTTTATTAATTGTTGTACAAACGGTTCTGTTTCATTGATTAGGTGAATAAGTGTGCTATTCGAAAAGCTTTCTAGCTCTGAGGAAAGTTTCTCACTATTTGGTGCGAGTTTATTTAACTCATTTTGCATAGTGCTATCAATAGTCTTTGGCCAAATTCCATTGCTATTCGACTGCTTAACAAAAAACGTGATCTCTTGCATGAGCGTCTGCTTTGGTAGTGCCAACCAAAAGGTCGAGCCACTGAGTTGTGCGTAAACGACGCCTGCATGACCTCGTTCACGGTCATGATGAAAATAGGCACCGCCATCAGGCGAGTTAAAATAGACAATACGCTCGACAAAATTGAGCGAATCGCAGACTAAAATTTCTTGCAGTCGTTGTATTAGCTGCTTGTGTTGCGTGATGAGACATGACTCAGGAAAAACCGCATCAGTAAGTAAGGCGGCGTAGTGTTGGCGTTGTTTATCAGCGGCAACGTCTTCAATATTATCAATGCCAAAAGAGAAGCGAAAACGCAGTGAGGCATCTTCTTCATAAAATGACAGCCATGAAATTTTCATCCACAGGTCTTCTGCGAGAATTCCCTCCTTTTCCACCGCATCAAATAAAACAGTTTCAATTTCTTGATCATCGCCTTCGTTAACGCTACTGCCGAGTGATTCGAAGTGATGATTGAGGCGATTGCTATACGGCGGTTGTGCCAATATTGGGTCGCATTCTTTATCATTGAGAATTGCCAGATAGAGTGAATGGGATTGCTTGATATTTTCGCTATGCTCAGCCAGCTGTGGTAGACAAATTCTTTGTAGCAGGATAGGTTTTCCCTGCTGCCAGTAATTCAGCTTATCATTGCTTGAACATACACTATGGCAAGATAGCTCACCAAGGTGATAACCACGACGGTTCAACATATAAGTGATTGCTGCTGCGCGCTGACGCACGGCACTGTCGGTCATGCCATAAGGCTTGTGACGGAACGTATTAGCTCTTTAACACTGTCTTTATCATCGACCTCATTGAGCACCAGTTCAATAGCGCGATAACATTGGACTAATACCTGTGTTTTAGGTCGTGGTGATGTTAGCTGTGTTTCAATAGTGTGAATATCTGCTTCTAACTCGGCAAGCTGTTCAGCACTTAAATCTAGATTGGGCGCGGCATCACGTAGTGCACCGGCAACGGCTGGAAACGTAACTCTAACAACACTATGTGTTTCGGGTAGCAGTATATCGACAGCATCAGGCGACGATGCCGCCATGGACTGTTCATGCACATCATGTGTCGCAGCCGGTGTTGGAGGGCGATTAAAGTTTTTCCGGTAACGGGTAATAACATCCAAGCCTAAGGAAGTCAGTGAGACTTCTGCATTGCTCTCATCGGCTTCGATCAGATTGCTGTCCATCAAATCTTCAATAATCACTCCTGTAGATGGCTCGTCATAGTTTAAGGCCTCTGCGATACTAGCGATACTGCACTGAGCAGAGTGGTCTTGCTGACGTTGATCAAAGAGGTAGCCTAGGATATTAAAGCAATATTCTTGCCCAAGCTCTTGTGCTTGCTCTGACGTTTGGCTATTCATTAAAACCCTTTCATACTCGCTATAAAACTGTAATTTTAACGTGGATACTAAGCCACTGCCAGCGCTTTACCAGTTATCTCTCAGGTATCATGAGCGTTTGACTAGGCATTTTTGTAATTTGCGTTGTTTGGATAACTTTAGTGATATTCATGACATACCAAGGTAACGCAAAGAAAGGGGAAACAGGCATTACAAGCGTTGACATATTACAGAGACTAAATT
>CAYURS010000173.1:0-2710 GCA_964447165.1 uncultured Thiotrichales bacterium | reverse complement strand
ACTTGTCAATTGTCTCGTGCAAAGGTCTCTATCAACACTTCGTTGTATTATCCATGGCATAACGAAATGCGCTTAATTTTTCGCCAATTATGCGTGGTATCTTAGCAGGCTCTACGGCATTTTCCTCAACTATCTTAACCAGAGTGCTGCCAACAATAACGGCGTCAGCAATTGCTGCAAGATTGGCTGCATCAGACGGTTCTTTAACACCAAAACCAACACCCAGCGGTAGTTTGCTCAGCGTACGAATCTCCGTCAATTTGACTGTCACCGCATCGATATCAAGATTTGCTGCACCGGTTACGCCTTTTAGAGAAACATAGTAAATAAATCCGCCGGCCATAGCATTGATACGCGCAATGCGCTCAGCATTACTGGTTGGTGCCAACAAAAAGATAGGGTCAATATTGTTCGCTTTTAGCGCAGACACTAACTCTTGCGCCTCTTCAGGCGGCAAATCAACTGTGAGCACGCCATCAACACCCGCATTAGCGGCATTTTCAGCAAAGCTTTCATAACCCATAGCTTCGACAGGGTTGAGGTAACCCATTAAAACGACAGGGGTTTGATTGTCACGTTGGCGAAAACTTTTCACCATGCCAAGCACGTCATGCAGGCTGACATTGTGTGCCAGTGCCCGCTCACTGGCACGCTGAATGACAGGGCCATCGGCCATTGGATCAGAAAATGGTACGCCAAGCTCAATAATGTTTGCCCCAGCATTGACCATGACATGCATCAGTTCAACGGTAATGCCTGGCTCAGGGTCGCCTGCGGTAACAAAAGGAATCAGCGCTTGACGATCCGCCGTGGCCAAGCCTGAAAAACAGGCAGCGATGCGGCTCATATTTCAATCCCTTCATGTGCTGCCACGGTATGAATATCTTTATCGCCACGCCCAGACAAACTAACGATAATCATGTCATCTTTAGCATAATCACGCGCGATCTTTTTCGTATGTGCCAATGCATGACTGGTTTCCAGTGCGGGCATAATGCCTTCGGTACGCGTTACGTCATGAAAGGCATCGAGCGCTTCCTTATCTGTTGCCGTTGCGTACTGTGCACGGCCACAATCTTTCAACCAGGCATGTTCTGGACCAACCCCTGGATAATCAAGGCCAGCAGAGATCGAATGGGTTTCGATAATCTGACCTGAATCGGTTGCCATAAGATAAGTACGGTTGCCGTGAAGAACACCAGGTCGTCCAGCATTCAATGGTGCAGCATGACGCCCTGTCTCTAAACCATCACCTGCGGCTTCAACACCAATCAACGCAACCTCATAGTCGCCTATAAATGGGTAGAACAAACCCATGGCATTAGAACCACCGCCGACACAAGCAACTAGGGCAACAGGCAGCTTGCCAGCTTGCTCTAACGCCTGCGCCCGTGCTTCGCGACCAATAATGGCCTGGAAATCACGCACCATTGCCGGGTAAGGATGTGGGCCAGCGACAGTGCCAATAATATAGAAGGTGTCATCAACATTCGTCACCCAGTCGCGCATGGCTTCGTTCAATGCATCTTTCAAGGTCTTGGAGCCTGACTCTACGGCGACAACTTCAGCGCCGAGCAAACGCATACGAAAAACGTTAATCATTTGTCGTTTAATATCTTCGGCGCCCATATAAACCACGCATTCAAGCCCCATCCGGGCACACACTGTGGCGGTAGCAACACCGTGCTGACCAGCACCAGTCTCGGCAATAATGCGTGTCTTACCCATACGCTTGGCTAACAGTACTTGACCCACTGTGTTGTTGATTTTGTGCGCGCCGGTATGGTTTAAATCTTCGCGTTTAAAATAAATTTGTGCACCGCCGAGATGTTGGGACCAACGTTTTGCATGATAAAGCGGTGAGGGACGGCCAACAAATTGGCTAAAGTCAGCATCCATCTCGGCCATAAATTCAGGGTCATTACGGTAGTGCTCATAGGCCTCACGTAACTCAGCAATCGGCGCCATTAAAGTCTCGGCAGCGAAACAACCACCATAAGGGCCAAAGTGGCCATTTTCATCGGGCAGGTTCAACAGTTCATCGAAACCACTACTGTCGCTTGCTTTAGTCATTGCGTCTTTCAACACTGCTTACACTCCGCATAAAAGCTTTCATTTTTTCGGCATCTTTAATGCCCTTAGCTGACTCGATACTACCACTGACATCAACAGCAAAAGGCTGTACTTGCTCTATCGCTGTGACGACATTATCTGACGTAAGACCACCAGCGAGAATAATGGGACAATCTATATCGTCCGGCACACGCGTCCAATCAAAGGTCTGGCCGCTGCCTCCTGCAACACCGACTTGATAGCTATCTAATAACAGCCCGCGCGCCTGCGCGTGCTGTGCTGAGATAGTGAATAAATCGACGCCTTGCTGCATGCGTACGGCCTTGATATAAGGCCAGTCATAACGCTGGCATTGCTCAGCACTTTCATCACCATGAAACTGCAAAAGATCAATCGGCAGCTCGGTAAGCACAGCTTCGACCTCAGCAACTTCGGGATCAACAAATAGTGCGACGACAGTGACAAACGCAGGCACCGCAGCAATCACTTCGCACGCTTGTTCGATAGTCACCGACCGAGGACTGGGGGGGTAAAACACAAGACCAATCGCATCAACACCCAACTCAACCGCAATTTGTGCGTCTGCTGGACGTGTGATGCCACAATATTTAACTCGCGTACGCATCAATCACACCAT
>CAYURS010000172.1:0-2739 GCA_964447165.1 uncultured Thiotrichales bacterium | reverse complement strand
AATATGAATCGTGCCCTATCTATACTAACGGTATCACTTTGCTTAGTGCCAGTGTTGGCTTTACAAGCAGCAGATATCGAACTGAAAACTGAGAAAGACAAGCTAAGTTACGCCATTGGCTTAATAACGGCTCAACAATGGAAGCAACAAAATATAGAAGTAAACCCCAGTGTCATTGCCGCAGTGATCGATGATATTCAATCTGGCAATAAACCTCAGCTTAATGAGGCAGAAGTTCGGGTAGTACTTGATAATTTCCAAAACCAACAACAGGAGAAAGTGAAGTTGACTTCCGATGAAAATAAAGCCGAAGGCGCAGCCTTTTTGACGAAAAATAAAGAAAACGATGACATCATCGAAACCGACAGTGGCTTGCAGTATCAAATTGTTGAACTTGGCGAGGGTGATCACCCTGCCGCCACCGATAGTGTAACCGTTCATTATCGTGGCACTTTATTGGACGGCACTGAATTCGATAGCTCATACAAGCGTGGCCAGCCTGCTACCTTCCCACTCAATGGCGTTATCGCTGGTTGGACCGAAGGTGTTCAATTAATTAAGCCAGGTGGCACAATTAAGCTGTTTATCCCATCAGACCTTGCCTATGGTGACCGTGGTGCGCCGCCAACAATTGGGCCTGGTGCCGCGCTGATTTTTGATGTGGAGTTAATTAGTATTAACTAACACATAGTATAGAGTGGTGCACGGGCTTCGATTTTATTGCGACTGTGGTAATATTTAAAACCGTGCATCTATTATTTATATTTATTATTTCTCAACGACAGCGCTATCGACGTTGCATTTTCAGCTTATTTTTCCTTGCTTTTATTCCCTTCATTACATCTTATAGCAATACTATTGCTGCTAGTAATGTCGGTGTTATTGATTTAAGTCAACTCGAAGTAATACGAATTAGCCCTAAACTTGTCGGCACAATGGATCGACAACACGTGAACGAATCTTCGGGTTTAGCCACGTCAGCCATTCATGATGGTGTTTTATGGACCTTAAATGACAGTGGTAATAGTGCTAAAATTTTCCCTGTTTTACTTAATGGTACATTACTTAAATCAGGTTTATCCGTTGGTTTTTCTATTGAAGGGGCTGAAAACTTTGACTGGGAAGCCATGGCAAGCGATGGCAAAGGCACCCTCTATATTGCCGACAGTGGCCACAACCTGAATTTTGCGCGCACTCCGATTATTTATCAAGTGGCAGAACCGTCAAGTTTCGATGGCACAAACAAATTGCCATTGCTCAGAAAAATCCCCTATAACTACGAAGACCAGTCTGGGTTTTTTATGTCGCGTAATGAATTTGATGTTGAAGCCATTTTTTATTCTGACCACAG
Source organism: uncultured Thiotrichales bacterium (assembly GCA_964447165.1). GTDB lineage: Bacteria > Pseudomonadota > Gammaproteobacteria. The sequence continues at coordinate 1,388 of CAYURS010000172.1, read as the reverse complement.
CCTTAACCTTATCACCAAAGGTTGGGGTAGCAGCATCTCCAAGTGGTATCGCTTGCAAGAGAGTGATAAATTGGGTCATGCAGCACGGCTAGTAACGCGTATCAATTTTGGTGAAGCCTTAATCACTGGGGCTGAGGTCGATCAATCAGGTCTACGTTTAGCAATACTGGCCAAACGTTCAATTTGGTTGTTTACTCGTAACGCTTTGGGAAAGAATTGGTTCTCTGGTCATATTAAGCATCTACGCACTCGCGATATTGGGGTGACTGAAGCGATCACTTTTTACGGTAACCGACTTTATATTTCTAATGAGGCTGGTCAGCTTTATAGCATATTGCTTGATTCAAACTAACAATAATTATTGTGATAAAGCTTAGCGCACAATTCCCTCAAGCCGATGGCTTATGCTATCTCAACCACGCCGCAATGGGCCCCTGGCCACAATGTGCAATCAATGAAATAAACCGCTTTGCAAAAGAGAATTTAACCATTGGTTCTAGTCATTATGATCGTTGGCTAAAGACAGAACATTCATTAAAACTGGGCTTGGCCAAGTTGATTAACGCCCCGTCGATCAATGATATTGCTTTAGTAAAAAACACCTCGGAAGGATTGTCAGTAATTGCCTACGGCATTGATTGGCAACAAGGCGATGAGATCTTGTTGTTAGATCAGGAATTTCCATCGAATCGTATTGTATGGGAGTCGTTACGTGCTAAGGGTGTTGTCGTAAAAATAATTGATACCCATGGTAATGACGGTGTAGAAAGTTTACTGATTGAACAGAGCACAGTGCGAACGCGATTAATTACCGTAAGTTCAGTGCAATATGTAAGTGGTTTATGCCTCGACCTGAAACGTATCAGCCAACATTGCCAAGAAAAAAATATTTTATTTTGCGTTGATGCCATTCAAAGTATTGGTGCCCTACCCTTTGATTTAAAAAAAACACCTGCTGATTTCGTTGTCGCCGATGGCCATAAGTGGTTATTAGGCCCTGAAGGAATTGCGCTATTTTACTGTAGCGAGAAACAACGTAACGTCTTAAGCCTAAATCAATATGGTTGGCACATGGTTAAGGCTTTGGGACAGTATGACCGTGATAATTGGCAGGTTGCTGATAGTGCACGTCGTTTTGAATGTGGCAGCCCTAATATGTTAGGTATTCATGCGCTAAACGCGAGTATTGGTTTGTTACTAGATGTTGGCATGGATAACGTTGCATTGGCTGTTATTAACAATACACGTTATCTTATTTCAGGCCTACAAAATATCGATGGAGTTAGTTTATTAAGCAATATTGAAGAAGGCCGCCATGGTGGTATTGTCACGTTCTCTCATAATGTTGTTACAAGTGAAATACTGTATTCACGCTTAAAAAAACAGAA
>CAYURS010000171.1:0-2752 GCA_964447165.1 uncultured Thiotrichales bacterium | reverse complement strand
TTGCAGTGCGTAACGAGCCAAATCTTGATGCACTGCTGGCTATCGAGGGTGTCGTTGCCGTTCGGTCTGTGGGTGATGGGCATTTTCAGCTAGAGATTGATGAAAAAAATAATCCGGCAGAGCGTGTCGCACAATACGCAGTAGAAAATCAGCTTGGTCTTTACCAATTAACCCCGCAACAAACAGATCTTGAGCAGATGTTTGTTGATATTACAACGAATGACAATGCGCTGCCCCCCGAGGCTCGGTTTTGTCCCCCCTTGAGGGGGAGTACGTCGTTGTGATTGTCACTATTGCACGTCATGAATTACGCAGCCTGTTTTTATCACCGCTGGCGTGGGTGATGTTGGCACTGGTGCAATTGTTATTAGCATATATTTTCTTACTAAACATCGATAGTTTTATTGCCGGGCAGGACGAGTTAGCGCTCAATGCCCAAGCGCCGGGCGCAACCTTACTGGTTGTTATCCGCATGTTGGGTAGTGTGCCGATGTTGTTGATGGTAGTAATACCGCTAATTACCATGCGCCTGTTAAGTGACGAAAAACGTTTGCGTACACGAGTATTACTATTGAGCTCACCGGTATCGATGTTAGCGATTGTGCTGGGTAAATACCTTGCTGTAATGGTTTTTTTTAGTGCCAGCTGGTTCATCATCGCCTTGATGGCGATATCGCTAAACCTTGGTACAACACTGGATTTGGAGCATATCGCCACAGCATTGCTGGCAGTATGGTTGTTGACAATGGCATTGGTTGCCATTGGCCTTTACATGTCGTCGCTGACATCGCAATCGGCGATCGCCGCAATGGCGACGTTTGCTTTGGTGTTGCTGTTATGGATAGTCGATAGCGGCGTCAAACTGAATGGTAGTGACAGCGTGCTCAGTCATCTTTCTATGAGTCACCATTATCAAACCTTGCTCCGTGGTTTACTGGCATTGGAAAGCGTAGCGTATTTTCTGCTTGTGGCGGCCGTGTTTCTCTTGCTCACTGTACGACAATTACATCGTGAGCGAGTGTATGGCTAAACAGTCGATATTGCACCGTGTCAGCGCCACATTGGTTTTTATTACAATAATTTTGCTTGCCTGTATGCTTTATTGGTTGGTGTTGAAATGGGATCAACAGTTTGATCAGACGCAAACGCAAGGCAACAGCCTTTCCGCAAACAGTATTGGCGTGTTGGCGCAAATCAAAGATCCACTGCGTGTGACAGCCTATGTCGATGAAGATAATACAGTTGTGCGCAAAGCCATTATTCACTTAATTGCGCGTTACCGTCGCTTTAAGACTGATATTGATTTGTCCTTTGTTGATCCCGACGCAGAGCCACAACAGGTGCGTGATCTTAATATCACAGTCAATGGCGAGATGGTGCTAACGCTGGGCAGTGCCAGCGAGCATGTAAAAAGTTTAGGTGAGACAGCATTTAGCAATGCCTTACAACGACTATTGCGTCAAGGTGATCGTTGGCTCGCTTTTGCCATCGGTCATGGCGAACGTAAATCCGATGGTGATGCCAATCATGACCTGGGTCATTGGGCCAATGAGTTAAAACAGCAAGGCTTTAATATTGCCAATGTCAATCTCTCGCAAAGTGGAGGAGTGCCCAATAACGCGGCAATGTTGATTATTGCCGGGTCGCAATTAGATTGGTTGCCAGGTGAGGTCGATCACGTCATCAGCCATGTCGAGGCGGGCGGTAACTTGTTGTGGTTAGCGGAACCGGGCAGTGATTATGGCCTTGCTAGGTTGGCAGAGCATCTTACAGTCAGCATAGATGGTGCGACCGTTGTTGACCCCTTGGCGCGTTTGGTGGGGATCGACAATCCCACCTTCGCCATTGTTGCACGTTATCCTGACCACGCCTTATGGCAACAATTTAATGCAACGACCTTATTTCCGCAAATAACCGCAGTGATGCTGCAGCCTGATGCTAAGGATTGGCAAAGGGATGTTGTGTTAAGCAGTGGTGATCAGAGCTGGCTTGAACGCGGTGATATCACCGGCAATGTTAGATTGGATGATGATGATTTGGCAGGCCCGACCTCTATAGCCGTCGCTTTGCAGCGTCAGTTCACGTTGAGTGCTGACCATAAAAAGGCGCAACGGATTATTGTTATGGGTGATGGTGATTTTATCGCTAACCAATATATAGGTAACGCAGGAAATCTTGGTCTTGCTATGCGCTTGGTTAATTGGTTAAGTGTTAATGATAATTTAATTTCCATTCCTTTGATTGAGCGTGGTGATAGAGAGTTAACCCTCTCTTTGGTGCAGTCGCAACTGATAGCAATAGGTTTTCTTATCGTTATTCCAGCGCTATTATTATTAATAGGGTTATTGATCTGGTGGCGCCGAACAATTAAAGGGGTCGGTGAAAAATACTAATATGGGGGCTTCTATGGTCTTCACCAAGCAGTTCTGTAGGGTAGATGCGCTAGTATTTACCTGCCCTACGGGGTTGCGAGCTTGAATGAGTGTAAAAAAAGTAATTAATAGAATCGCCCTTTATACTATAGCCGATTATAATGGCTAACTTTAAACTGCGGAGAGAAAAATGAACTTTATTAACTCAGTAAAAGGAAAAATCTTAATTGGCTTTGTTATTGCGTTAATAATATTTTTAAGTGTTGACGGCGGCGCAAACATGACAGGTTATGGCGCGACAGTTTTGTTGCATGTGTTAGCTGGCGTTGTTTGGATTGGTTTGTTGTATTACTTTAACTTTGTTCAAGTGCCAGCAATGG
>CAYURS010000170.1:0-2767 GCA_964447165.1 uncultured Thiotrichales bacterium | reverse complement strand
TAATGCCTGGGTGCGATTGGTAATTCTCTAAAGTGAAGTCGTCGTATTTAAAATCGAAAATTGAACGAACATCTGGATTAATCTTCATCGTTGCCAAGGGTAGTGACTCACGCGACAATTGCAAATCAACTTGTTCGAGGTGGTTCAGATATAAATGTGCATCACCGAAAGTATGAATAAAATCACCGGGCTGCAAGTCGCAGACTTGCGCGATCATTAAGGTTAGCAAGGCGTACGAGGCGATATTAAACGGTACGCCAAGAAAGATGTCAGCACTACGCTGGTATAGCTGGCACGATAAGCGCCCGTCCAGCACATAAAATTGAAATAATGAATGACACGGTGGTAGCGCCATATTCTCGATTTCGGCGACATTCCAGGCGCTGACGATAAGGCGACGCGAGTCAGGGTTGTTTTTGATGGTGTCGATTAGATTGCTGATTTGATCGATATGGCCACCATCGGGTGTCGGCCACGAGCGCCATTGATGGCCATAAACAGGGCCAAGTTCGCCCTGCTCATCGGCCCATTCATCCCAAATCGACACACCATTTTGTTTGAGATAGGCGATGTTGGTATCACCCTTTAAAAACCATAAAAGTTCGTGGATAATAGACTTAAAATGCAGCTTCTTGGTGGTAACTGCTGGGAAACCGTCATTTAAATTGTAGCGGCATTGATGACCAAATATACTTAGGGTGCCGGTGCCGGTACGGTCTTCTTTGCGTGTGCCGTAATCACGCACATGGCGCATTAAATCGAGATATTGCTGCATGGGGGAATTATCAGGGTGCCCAGGTTATTTAGGACTAGCCTCGCTTTCATGTTGATGTCGCCGTTTTTTGCTTTTGGCCATAAATGATTAGACCAAAGCCGAATAGAATCATAGGTATTGACAGAATTTGCCCTTGAGTCAACCAGTCAAACGCACGGTAGCCAAGGTGCTCATCCGGAATGCGGACGAATTCAACGGCGAACCTGAAGATGCCATAAAGGAGCAGGAAAAGCCCCGATATGAAGCCGGTTGGTCGTGGCTGTCGTGACACAAGAAAAAGAATGGTAAATAACACTAAGCCTTCTAGTGCGGCTTCGTAAAGCATAGAGGGGTGGCGCGGGATGTTGGTGGTTGCCCTACCTGTTTCAAAAATCATGGCCCAGGGTGCGTCGCTAGCTTTGCCCCAGAGTTCGCCATTGATAAAGTTGCCGATACGTCCAGTAAATAGTCCGATGGGTGTCAGCACGGCGGCAAAGTCAGTCACCTGTAAGAAGTGTTTCTTGGTCTTGCGGCCAAATAGCCACATGGCGATGATGACACCGATAAGGCCGCCATGAAAAGACATGCCACCTTCCCATATACGAATGATGCGGCTTGGCTCGGCGACAAGGTTGGCAAAGTCGTAAAATAGTGAATAGCCGAGTCGTCCGCCAACGATGACGCCCATGGCACCGTAGAAGATAAGGTCACCGACTTGTTCGGCGGTCCAGCCAACATGATCTTGTTTGGCGCGATACGTACCCAGCCACCAGGCACCGGCAAAGCCAAGGAGGTACATGATGCCGTACCAGTGGATGGGCAGTGGCCCGAGGTTGATCGCTATAGGGTCAATGTTGTGGGTATAAGCCATCTGCTACGAGTATAGCAGCTTTATTTTAGCGGCTTACACCGTATAATAGGCGCCATTTTGCGCAGTTATAGCCTGGTGTTATAACGCTGCGCGCCTGTTTTTTTACCCAGTTTTTATCACGATAGGGGATTTTCATTATGCATAAGGGCGAAACTCTGACGCAGTTTATTATTGAGGAACAGCGTCGTACCCAGGGGTCGGGGGATTTTAGTGGTTTATTGGCGGACATTGAAACAGCGTGTAAGCGTATATCCTCAGCGGTTAATAAGGGGGCTTTGATTGGCGCCTTGGGCGCGTTGGAAAGCGAAAATGTCCAGGGTGAAACCCAGAAAAAACTGGATATCATTTCTAACGACATGATGGTTGAAGCCATGCAATGGAGTGGCCACCTTGCCGGTATGGCGTCTGAAGAATTGGAAGATCCTATCCAGATTCCTGCGCAATACCCCAAAGGTAAATACCTTGCCTTGTTTGATCCGCTTGATGGCTCCTCAAACACCGATGTCAATATTTCAGTGGGGACGATCTTTTCAATTTTGCGTGCACCAGAAGGTGTCATCACTCCAGAAGTCAAAGATTTCTTGCAGCCAGGTACCGAACAGGTTTGTGCTGGCTATGCGCTTTATGGTCCTTCAACGATGTTTGTTTTAACCACGGGCAATGGTGTTAACGGCTTTACCTTGGATAGTGACATTGGTGAATTTGTATTGACCCACCCTGGCATGGCAGTGCCTGAAGAGACCAGTGAATTTGCCATTAATGCGTCGAATTCACGTTATTGGGTCGGTGCAACCAAGCAATATATCGAAGATTGTTTGGCCGGCGAGGCGGGCCCGCGTGGTCGTAACTTTAATATGCGCTGGGTGGCCTCTATGGTGGCAGAAGTGCATCGCATCCTCAATCGTGGCGGCGTGTTTTTGTATCCGCGTGATAACAAGAACCCTGAAATGGCCGGTCGTTTGCGCTTGATGTATGAAGCCAACCCAATGGCGATGATTATTGAGCAAGCGGGTGGCGCTGCCTCAACGGGGACGGGCCGCATTATGGAAGTTGCACCTACCGAGATCCACCAACGTGTTGGCGTGGTATTAGGTTCGAAAAACGAGGTGGCCAAAATCGAGGAATATTACGCCGCTGGTTAG
>CAYURS010000169.1:0-2781 GCA_964447165.1 uncultured Thiotrichales bacterium | reverse complement strand
AGTTTACGCACTTCTTCATCAAGCCCGGTTTGATCGACGCCCAATGTGTTGGGCAGTTCATGGGCCATTGCATTCATCGTATGGTGTGCCATATGGCAGTGAAAAGCCCAATCACCGGGCACGGCAATAAACTCAATATCGCGGATTTGGCCGACGCCGATAATTTCTGTAGTCTCTGATCGCCACTGTGATTGCGGCCAACGGCCACCATCGGAACCAGTGACCTGATATTGAACGCCGTGCATATGTATAGGATGGTTCCACATAGACAGATTACCCATACGCACGCGAACACGCTCACCTGTTTTTGCAACTACTGGATCGATAGCAGGAAAGACCTTGCTGTTAAACGTCCACAAATCAAAATCAACCATAACAGCCGGATCAGGCCGATAGGTACCAGGGTGCAAAGCCCAGTTATGGGTAAGAAAACAATAGTCGCGATCAATCGGAACTTGTTCGCCATGTTTGGGATGGATAATAAACATGCCCATCATGCCAACAGCCATCTGCGTCATTTCATCCGCATGCGGGTGATACATATGCGTGCCATGTTGCTTGAGTGTAAATTCATAGGCAAAGGTTTCACCAGGTTTGATCTGGGGTTGTGATAAACCACCGACACCGTCCATGCCGCTGGGCAGAAGAAGACCGTGCCAGTGAATGGAGGTGTGTTCTTGCAGATTATTGGTCACCAGAATGCGCACACGATCACCCTCTACGGCTTCAATCGTCGGCCCTGGTGTGCTGCCGTTATAACCCCAACATTTAGCCACACTGCCGGGGGCGAATTCATGATCTATGGCTTCCGCGACAAGGTGAAATTGCTTGACGCCGTTTTTCATTGTGTAGGGTAGGGTCCAGCCATTTAAGGTGCGCACGGGCTTATATGAGCCATGTTTGTGAGTGATGCTCTGTGCCGTTTCTACGTTGGCATGTGTGCTCTTGGTAGCGATTGCTGCGGCCAGTGCACCGGCACCCGTATAGCCTAAAAATTCACGTCGTGAAGTCATGTTTGTTCTCCGTTAAATTGTAAATATGAGCTATCGTGAAATTCATTTGTTTTAATGTTGATGAGAGCCCATCTGTTTTTTCGTAGGTGCTTCCATAGAATGCTCTGAATGATCCATGTGCTGCATGTCTGAATCTTTTGCCATACCGTGCATGGAATGATCAACGCTATCGGCAGGGCTGATGACAGCGTTGATATCAAGCACAGGGTGATCAGATGCCGGGCCAGGCAAGCTATTACCTACCGCTTGCGCCAGCCGTGAGCGTGCTAGCCAATAGTCACGCACGGATTCCAAATAGCTTTGGTAGCTCTCATATTCTTGTTGCTTGGTTGCCAGTAACTCAAAAATTCCGATGAGCATAAAATTCTCCGCTTCTTGAGAACGAGCCACAGCTGCGACGCGTGCCGGAATTAAATTGTCGCGGTGTTCTGTGCTTCGTGCTTTGGCATTAAGTAATGCAGCATAGGCCAAGCGTACGTTGTTTTTGATGGTTAATTGCAAGCGCTCAACCTCGATGGCGCTGATCTGAAGCTCTGCTTTGGTGCGTAATAAAGTATCTCGATCTTGATTAAAAACAGGCAACTCCCATTCCAAGTGTGGGCCGGTGAGCCTGGCACCATCTGTTTCACGTTCGTGTTCAATACCGATGTTTAATTCACCCAACCAGCGTGTCCAGTCTTCCACCCCGAGTTTGTCAGCAAAAAATTCAGCGCGAACTTTGGCTGCGGCCAAGTCAAGACGTGAATGCAGTGCAAGATCCAATAATTGCTCCAGGGTATTTTCTTGCGTTAATGGCAAAGGTAATTGCGCTGGGGCATCCCAGTCGTCATCAACAGGCACGCCCATTTGTGTGGCCAGCGTGGCGCGCTTGCCATAGGCTAAAGCTTCTGTATCCAGCATATTCAGGCGGCGCTGTGAGGAATAGGCAGCGCTTATGGCAAGCTCTCTTGCGGTGAGATTGCCTGCAGCGTGATAGCGGTGAGCCAAGTCTGCTGATAATTTGCCGACTTTAGCGATATGTTGTTGTAGCGCAAAGGTTTGTTTTGCCGCAATAAATCCATAAAATGCAGATTCGGTTTCCATAGCAACAGTAATTACTTTAGCGGCGATAGACTGTTTCATCTCAACAAATTGTTGCTTAGCCAGACGTTGACGTGCTGGTCGGGTAATTAAATCGCTAAACGAAGTGACTAGCCCAAAAGTCAAAAGGCTTTGTTCGCCATCACGGTTAGATTCGAGTCGTGATACGGAAAAGACGGGGTTGCGGATACGACCAGCGGCATAAATATCGGCCATGGCAAAACCCAGTCGCGCGTATTCTGTGCGTAATTGTGGGTTGTTGACCAGCGCGACCCGTATAGAATTCTCTGCGGTTAAAGGTTTATTGAGATAGATGGCAAACGGGATATTAGCACTGCTGGCTGCTTCAACATAAAGCCCTCTATCTTGAATCAGGGCTTCGATATCCTCACGCCCTGAATTTTGCGGCAAGGTAGTGCATGCGCCAGTGAGTAGTAAGGACAGAAATAGCCATAACCGGCAAAGAGAGGGGTTTGTGTGAGGCATGATACGCGTCCTGTTTTATCAAAAAATCAAAGCAATGTTATTTTTAACTAAAATAGTAGTTGTAGTTATATTTTTTATTCATTTCCTGACTCATTACTAGGTTCAAAAGATAACACTCGATTGTTGCCAAGATCGGTGGCGAACAGCGTGCCGTTTGGTGCGACGGCAACAGCCATGACATGTTCGAATTGTCCGGGCCCTT
>CAYURS010000168.1:0-2797 GCA_964447165.1 uncultured Thiotrichales bacterium | reverse complement strand
GCGCGTCGTGTTCGCCTGTATTAACCACAGTACTGATCACAGCTACCCCTTAACATAGTAAGGTATTAGGCACGATGTCCGCTCTTAAGCAGCGCATCACTCAAGACATGAAGACCGCTATGCGCGCTAAAGATAAAGCACGCTTGGGGGCTATTCGCATGGCTTTAGCCGCCATTAAGCAACGTGAAATCGATGAGCGTGCCAAACTTGGTGATGCGGGACTTGATGATACGCAAATCATTGCTATCATCGACAAAATGATTAAACAACGCCGTGATTCGGCCACGCAGTTTGAAGATGCCGGCCGTGATGAACTCGCCGCCATCGAAAATGCTGAAATCAACGTATTGCAAGACTATATGCCTGCCGCCATGAGCGATGATGAAATCACCAAAGCCATCGACAAAGCCATCGCTAACACGGGCGCCAGCTCTATAAAAGACATGGGCAAACTGATGGCAGTGCTGAAACCACAACTGCAAGGCCGCGCCGACCTCGGTGCCGTCAGTGGCATCATTAAGCAGAAACTGGCTGCACTTTAAGCTCTGCCAACGCCTGCGCCCAAGTAAATTTTATTCTTGGCTGACAGCCGGGTGTCCGCAACATAGAATCTCCTTATGGCGGGTAAAATTCCTCAACAGTTTATCGATGACATTCTGGCTCGTACGGATATTGTTGAGCTCGTTGACGCACGTGTGACACTGAAAAAAGCCGGTAAAGACTTTCAAGCCTGCTGCCCCTTTCATAATGAAAAGACTCCGTCATTCACGGTAAGCCAGAATAAACAGTTCTACCACTGTTTTGGCTGTGGCGCACATGGCAGCGCCATTGGTTTTTTAATGGAATATGACAACCTTGATTTTGTTGAAGCCATACAAGAGCTGGCCGATACGCTTAGCTTGGAAGTGCCACGTGAAGATGGCGGCACTTTTCAGCGACCTACAACAGACACCAAAGCATTGTTCGCCCTGACTGAACTGGCCAATGATTTTTATCAAAAACAGCTACGTGAACACGCGCAAAAACAAGAAGCTGTCGATTACCTGAAAGGTCGCGGACTCAGCGGCCAAATCGCCAAGCGTTTCGCATTAGGGTTTTGTGCTGATGAATGGCGCGCCATCCAAACAGCGTTAGGCTCAGATGAACATAAACGCGAACAGCTGGTTGAGGTCGGCTTACTCATCAAAAAAGGTGCAAATGACTATTACGACCGCTTTCGCCATCGCATCATGTTTCCGATTCGTGATCTGCGTGGACGCGTGATGGGCTTTGGTGGCCGCGTGCTTGATAAGCAAGTGAATGCCGCAGCAGACAGCAAGCCGGCAGCGACGCAACCGAAGTACCTGAATTCACCTGAAACACCCTTGTTTCATAAAGGCAAAGAGCTCTACGGTTTTTACGAGGCCTGCCAAAGCAACCGCAAGCTCAATCAAGTGCTGGTGGTTGAGGGCTATATGGACGTGGTTGCGTTGGCGCAACATGGCATTAGCTATGCGGTGGCGACATTAGGCACGGCCACCAGTGTCGAACATATCGAGCGTTTATTTCGTAAAGTCGAAGACATTATATTTTGCTTTGACGGTGATCGCGCCGGCCGTGACGCGGCGTGGCGTGCATTGGAAAATGCCTTGCCAACGCTGCGTGATGGCCGCCAGATTCGTTTTCTGTTTTTACCTGATGGTGAAGACCCTGACACACTGGTACGTCAAGAAGGTAGCGAGCGTTTTGCCCAGCGCATTGCGCAAGCCAATACACTGTCGCAATACCTGTTTGACCATCTCGGGCAAGGTGGCGATACCAACACGATCGATGGCCGCGCACGATTGGCGGAAGCAGCAAAACCCTTATTGAAAAAATTACCTGGTGGCACCTTTCAACAAATGATGATTGCCGAATTAGCGCAACGAACTCGCATTGACGTTAATCTGCTTAGTATTGATATCAGCGGCAATACGCTAAAGCCAGCACAAACCGCTAATCGTTACAAAGCCGCCACCATCCCACGTACCCTCGGGGCGCAACGCGGGCCATCGCTGGTACGCAAAACCATCACTGTGCTGCTGCATCGACCAGACCTGGCAAAAACCACTGAAAATAGCACGTGGCTCAAAGATGTCGACCAAGCCGGTATCATTTTATTGACCGACCTGCTTGAACTTCTACATCAACACCCCCATCTCAGTACCGGTGGTATTTTGGAACACTGGCGCGATACTGAGCATGGTCGCCATCTAGCTAAGCTTGCCGCTCAACCATCACTACTCGATAGTGATGCGCTGGCAGCAGAATGGGATGACACCTTGGCTAGCCTACGCAAGGCGGCCCATGAAGCGCAATTGGATAAGCTTGAAGAACGTGACCGTCTCGGCATTGCAAGCGCCGAAGAAAAAGCTGAGATCAAGCGACGCTACCAAGCGCTAGGACAGCAGAAGGATTGAAGCCAAACTACCCCAAAGGCAAAACTATCAGGTATAATTGACGGTTATATTGTTTAAATTCACCTGTTTAAATTCAACTTTTACGCCACTAAACCAAGGTTACACTCCCCAATGGATGCCAAACAGCAGCAATCCCAACTTAAGTTATTGATTAAAAAAGGCAAGGAGCAGGGTTACCTGACCTATCGCGAAGTTAACGACCATCTCCCCGACACCATTGTCGATCCGGAACAAATCGAAGACATCGTTAACATGATCAATGACATGGGCATTGAGGTGCACGAAGTTGCGCCTGACGCAGACAGCCTCATTATGAAAAAAGATGCTGTTGATGAAGATAGTGTCGATGAAGCCGCTGC
>CAYURS010000167.1:0-2831 GCA_964447165.1 uncultured Thiotrichales bacterium | reverse complement strand
TGAATTGGAATTCTTTGGATAAAAACAAATACCTTAAGCCGGGACAAAAACTTAAAGTGGCCAGTAACGCAAGCTAGCCTGAATGCATTGCTATCATTTTTATTGCGGCTACTACTAGCACCAATGCCAATATCGATTGCATTCGCGACGGGCTTAAACGCCTGACTGCAAGCTCTGACCCGATCAACGCCCCTAGCACCACAACAATGACATATTCAACGATATGATCTGGCCACACCGTGTTGGCTGTCATATACCCTGCCAAACCCGCTAGCGAATTTGTTAATACAAACGCCGCAGCAACTCCAGCATTGGTGCGCATATCCGTCCAACGCATCATTAATAACAAGGGACTTAAGTAAACACCACCGCCAATTCCTGTCAACCCTGCAACAAAACCGAGCACGAGCCCAAGCGGTACCGCCACAGCCAGTCTCGCCGGTACAAGTTCATGCTCAAGCTGACGCTGGCGAAACAATTGCCAAGCAGCAAGCAACAGAGCCGAGGCAATAACGTAGTAATATACCGAAGCCGACAGCGTAATGCTGCCGCCAATATAAGCCATAGGCAAAGCGGCCAAAGCCAGTGGCAAATATACACGCCAGGCAAAAAAATTGGCGCGATAAAGCCGTAGCCAAACCAACCCGGCGACAAAAATATTCATCACTAACGCCGCTGGTCGCATACTCTCAGGAGCAAAACTAAACAGCGCCATTACTGCCAAATAACCCGATGCGCCACCGTGACCAACCGAAGAATACAACACTGCCATAACAAATAAAGCGATCAGCAATGGCGCTAATGGAGTGATTAGATCAATGATACAGCCTGCCTAATCTTAAGAGCGTATCGATGTCTACTTTAATCACCAGGCTTTTCTAGGGAGCCTCTAATCAATGCTGGGACAGCGAGATTGTGCCTGAAATCTTTCAGATCGAGACGCCAATCGCAGCTAATAGTGGGACTATTAGCAAAATTATTGACGAAGAGCTGGAAGATTTCAGGTATAAGATCGTGTTCCATGAATTGATCAGAGACTCCCTAACTTAATATGAACAGCACTTAATGGCGTATCGCCAAACACTCCGGCACGATGCCCATGCCGTGCCATATCAAACTGCTGACCCACAAGCAATTTATCTTTGGCAATAAACATTTCACCAACGCTGAAATCATGACAAGCATCGTTACGCAATGTAATGCGTAAGACACCTGCCAAAATAATTATCAATGTCGGATCACCTGCCACATGCCAGTCAGCCTCGTAGCCTTTATGGCTTTGACGCAAGCGAAAATTGACAGCATTAATCTGTTGTGACAGCAACATACCATTATGGTCATTTAAATCATATTGCGTCTCACAAAATACTGACACACCTTCATCATCGTTATCGATTGTTATAATGTGTTGTATTGGACCCAACGAATCATTATTCATGTCGTACCTGTTATACTGGTTGCCCAGTTATTCATAATCTTATCTGTACTCCTTACTCATAAACGTCCACATGAACGAACCCTGGTATCAAGCAGTCATTGCTGCAACTGGTGCAAAGTCTGCAACAAAACAAGCCGTCGTTCAATCCTTATGGAGCGGCTATGGGGAGATCATTCGGGTCAAGCTGAGTGATGGTAACGCACCAACGTGCATCGTCAAACATATTAAACCGCCGACCACAAAACAGCACCCTCGTAACTGGGATAGCGACTATGGCCATCAGCGTAAATTACGCTCTTATGAGGTAGAAGCTGCGTGGTATAACGACTGGAGCCAGCGTTGTGACGAGCACTGCCGCATACCGCAATGCTACATCGCAGAGCAGTTTGATGACGAAAATATTTTTGTACTGGAAGATATTAATGCTAGCGGGTTTGCACTGCGCAAACAGCAACTTGATATGACAGGGACACTACCCTGTCTACGCTGGCTGGCCTACTTTCACGCAAAGTTTCTCAACGAAACGCCAGTCAGTCTGTGGCCAACAGGCACATACTGGCATTTAGCAACTCGATCAGAAGAATTTTCAGCAATGCGCAATGGCGCTATCAAACACGCTGCCATAGCAATTGATAAACGACTCAGCGAGTGCCGTTTTCAAACCTTGGTCCATGGCGATGCCAAGCTAGCAAATTTTTGTTTTTCATATGATTGTAAAAAAGTCGCCGCTGTCGATTTTCAATATGTCGGGGGTGGCTGTGGCATGAAAGATGTGGCTTATTTATTGAGCAGCTGTCTCAATGAAAATGAATGCGAGCGCCACGAAGCAGCACTGTTAGACCACTACTTTAATGCCCTGAGAACTGCGCTAAATACTTATCAGAAACAGGTAGATGTCGATGCTCTGGAACGTGAATGGCGTGAACTCTATGCTATTGCCTGGACCGATTTCTATCGTTTTTTACTCGGCTGGATGCCGACACACCAGAAGATTAACCGTTACACAAAAAAAATGGCTAACCAAGCACTACAACAACTTGCCCGCTATCACATAGAATGCTAACTCAGCAAACTTTATAGTGTGTCCGTGAAGCTATGAGCTTTCCAGCAGCATTAAACTGCTGTCATCATCGCCTCAAGAGCAACAATAGCCTCTTCAGGCTCCATACGCTGGGTATAATCGACATCAACAAAAGCTTTAACAATTACGCCGTTTGTATCGACAATATAGGTTGCCGGCAGCGGTAGATCAAATTGTCCTGTGCCATTATGTTTTTGCAGGTCAATACCAAATCCATCATAAACAGGCCGCAATTCCTCAGGCAAGGTATGAACCAGACCAAGCTGTCGTGCATAGCTTGCATTTTCGTCCGTTAACACCTGAAAACCTAAC
>CAYURS010000166.1:0-2878 GCA_964447165.1 uncultured Thiotrichales bacterium | reverse complement strand
CTAGTAGAGCAGATGAATGCAGTCGATACTGATGGCATCGAGCCGATGGCGCACCCACTGCATGCAGTGCAGCGTTTACGTGATGACGTAGTGACAGAGTCCGATTTGCGCGAAGCGGCGCAAGCTATAGCGCCAGAGACTGAAGCGGGTCTTTATCTTGTTCCAAAAGTGCTTGAATAATCGCCGCGTACTGTTTTGATGTTCATTTGCACCAAGTTTAAGTAGGAAGTTTCAATGCACAATAAAAGTCTCGCTGCACTCGCTAAAGGCTTGCAGACTCGCGAGTTTTCCAGCGCAGAACTCACCGCCAATTTGTTAGACAGGCTACAAGAAAAAAATGCTGAACTTAATGCCTTTGTTACCATTACGCGTGACCAAGCCATAGCGCAGGCACGTGTCGCTGATGAAAAAATTGCTAAGGGTGATGCTGGCCCACTGACTGGTATCCCCATCGCACAAAAAGATATTTTTTGCACCAAAGGCGTTAAAACTACTTGCGGTTCAAAAATGCTCGATAACTTTATCTCGCCTTATGATGCTCATGTGGTGGAAAACTGTAATACCGCTGGCTTAGTTATGTTGGGAAAAACCAATATGGACGAATTCGCTATGGGCTCATCAAATGAGACCAGCTATTACGGTACTGTTAAAAACCCATGGAATCTTGAGTGTGTACCCGGCGGCTCCTCCGGTGGATCGGCCGCAGCTGTCGCGGCGCGGTTAGTACCTGCAGCGACTGGAACTGATACCGGCGGCTCAATTCGCCAACCAGCATCGCTATGTGGCATAACCGGAATTAAGCCGACCTATGGCCGCGTGTCACGTTATGGCATGATTGCTTTTGCGTCGAGCCTTGACCAGGGCGGCGTGTTCACCCAAAACGCTGAAGATGCTGCTTTAATGTTGGCCGTGATGGCGGGTTTTGATAGCCGTGACTCGACCAGCCTTGATCGGCCTGTGCCGAATTATAGCGCGACATTAAATGATTCTTTGTCTGGGTTAAAAATTGGTTTACCTAAAGAATATTTCAGCGACGGTTTAGAAGCAGGCACGGCTGAAGTGGTGCAGGCAGCTATTAAGCAATATGAAAAACTCGGCGCTGAAATCATCGAAGTCAGCTTGCCGAATAGTGCTTTAGCGATACCGACCTATTACGTAATTGCCCCAGCCGAATGTTCCTCTAATTTGTCACGCTTTGACGGCGTCCGTTATGGCTATCGTAGCGACAACATCACCGACCTTGAATCACTCTATGTTAATTCACGCAGCGAAGGTTTTGGCGCAGAAGTGAAGCGCCGCATCATGATTGGTACCTACGCTTTGTCTGCCGGTTATTACGATGCTTATTATCTTAAAGCGCAAAAAATTCGACGTTTAATCAGTGATGATTTTGAGCAAGCCTTCAAGCAGGTTGATGTCATTATGGGCCCGACAGCGCCAAGCCCGGCTTTTAAGATTGGTGAAAAGACCGACGACCCAGTGTCGATGTATTTATCTGATCTTTACACCGGCGCAGTCAATTTAGCAGGGTTGCCCGGTATGTCGATTCCTGCTGGTTTTGATAAGGGCCTGCCTGTGGGTTTGCAGTTAATTGGTAATTATTTTGATGAAGCGCGTTTATTGAATATTGCCCACCAGTTTCAGCAAGCGACAGACTTTCATAAACAAGTCCCGCCGGCCTACGTATAGTATTTGAGGTTAGAGATATGCAATGGGAAGTTGTTATTGGGCTAGAAACACACGCCCAGCTTTCGACAAAGAGTAAAATTTTCTCCGGTGCGGCAACGGCCTATGGTGCAGCGCCTAACAGTCAAGCTTGTTTAGTGGATTTAGGCTTTCCTGGTCAATTGCCTGTGCTTAATAAAGAAACTGTGCGTATGGCCATAAAATTTGGCTTGGCCATTGATGCCGAAATCGGCAAACGTTCTGTTTTTGCACGGAAAAATTATTTCTATCCCGACTTACCCAAGGGCTATCAAATCAGTCAGTTTGAATTGCCGATTGTCGGTAAAGGTGAAATTGATGTCGTGCTCGACGACGGCACGACCACCACCGTGGGCATTACTCGCGCGCATTTAGAAGAAGACGCTGGAAAATCTATGCACGAGGGTTTTGCTGCACACAGTGGTATCGATTTAAATCGTGCTGGCACACCATTGCTCGAAATTGTCACCGAGCCAGATATGCGTTCGGCTAAAGAAGCTATTGCCTATGCTAAAAAACTGCGTGGCTTATTGATTTACCTTGAGATCTGCGACGGCAATATGCAAGAAGGTTCCTTCCGTTGCGATGCCAATGTGTCATTGCGGCCAAAAGGCCAGCAAGAATTTGGCACCCGTGCCGAGATTAAAAACCTCAACTCATTCCGCTTTATGGAAAAAGCCATTAACTATGAAATTGAACGTCAGATGGACGTATTGGAAAATGGCGATAAAGTTGTACAGGAAACACGCTTGTATGATTCAGACAAAAATGAAACTCGTTCGATGCGCTCAAAAGAAGAAGCCAACGATTATCGCTATTTCCCCGACCCCGATTTATTACCCGTAGAAATTGAAGACAGTTTTATTGAAGGCGTACGTCAGACCTTGCCTGAATTGCCGGATGTAAAACGCGCGCGTTTTGTCAGTGATTACGGTTTGTCAGATTATGACGCTACTATTATTACTGATAGCCGTCCCTTGGCAGATTATTACGAAGCCGTGGTTAAGGTTTGTCAGCAAGCTAAACTTTCCGCTAACTGGGTGATGGGTGAGTTGTCTGCCTCCTTGAACAAGGAAGCCAAAGATATTGGCGACAGCCCGGTCAATGCCGAAATGCTTGGCGGCATGCTCAACCGTATACAAGACAATACTATCTCTGGCAAGATCGCCAAGAC
>CAYURS010000165.1:0-2943 GCA_964447165.1 uncultured Thiotrichales bacterium | reverse complement strand
TTTGGTGAATCAACTTAAAGTACCAAACAAAGGCCAACGCAGTTGAAAATATTGCTAAATAGCACAGCAGAGAACAACTCTGAAAAAGGTGGCTCAACACTACCAATATCACATTCAAAAAAAATAAAATCAGCTATTCTTGCTTAACTGTAGATCATTTGTTCTGCCGAGCCTAATAACATAACAATCACCATCTAACAGTTTTAACTACCAAAGCTTCGCTAAAGCCACATGATATGACAGCAATAATTTTAGGTTTCATAGCGTGGTTACAATCGACGACTCTGTTTACTTCGATACTGCAAAACTCGCAAAATTAGCCAGTGCATTTTTTATCTTGGTAGTTACTTCATCGCATCCCTTAACATCATGGCGCAACTCAATATAGTCAGGGCTGTTATAGCTTAGCCAAGCTGCGCCCGCCTCATCTTCCCAAATCAAGGCCTTTTGCGGCAGATCAATGGCCACTGTTTGCTGGCATTGCATTAACAATGTGCCAATTTTTGGATTACCAAAAATGATCAATTCAGTTGGGCGCAATTTTTTGCCTAGCTTCCACGCGGCTTCAGCGTGTCTCACTCGAGAAAATATTGTCATTCCTTTATCAAGCAAAATTTTCTCTAGACGATTCGCGGTTAGCTCAACATTGTGCTCACTTTTCACTGTGATGAGGCCATTATCGGCCCCCACCAATGGCGACATAAGCAACACTAACAGTATAAATATCATTCGACACATAAAAAACTCCTCTTATTATAAGCAAACACAAACCGGAAAAATATTTCCCGAATGAAACCTATGTGATCGAAAAATAAAAAACTCTATTTAGAGTTATTTATTACATGGCTGCCAAACGCGCCCTCTCTTCAAAAGGACGCTGACTACCGGGATGACGTTTCTCGCCAATACGTAACAAACTCGGTAACAACACTAAAGTAAATATCGTACTGACCATCATGCCACCAACAATCACACCTGCTAAACCACGGTAAAGCTCACTGCCTGCACCTGGTATTAACAATAATGGCAACATACCAAAAATACTGGTTAGGGTCGTCATAAGTATGGGTCTTAAACGAATATGTACCGCATTATTAACGGCATCGCGACGTGACATGCCTTCACGCTCAGCAGCGCGGGTTTGATAGACCAGTAAAATCGCGTTATTTATTACCAAACCCAGCAAGATAACAAAACCAATCATGGTTAATAAATCCATTGATTGATGTATAAAGAGATTCATCACGGCAAGCGCGCTAACGCCGCCCACTGTTGCCAATGGAATGACTAGCAAGACCAGCAAGCTGTCTTTAAATGAACGGAACAATGCACTCATCAACAAATAAAGAATGACTATGGCCAGACTAAACGCAGCTAACATACTTTGTAGTGCAGACTCTAGCTTGTTCGCGCTGCCGCTGTAGCTGATACTGGCATCGGGCGGCAGTTGCTCAAATATAGTCGGTTCATATTCTTGTTTTAATTTATTTAAGGCCACCTCAAGTGAGACATCCTCTGGTGGTCTTACTTGCAAGGTAACGGTACGCCGACGATCCAGCCGACGCAATTCATTGGGGCCTGCAGTACGTTGCATCTCGACCATTTCACTCAATGGCAACACCCCTGCATTGGGTGTTGCCAGTGGCGTACTCATTAATTCCTCAGGCACATCCCACGGCGTTGCACGCAGCACGACATCCAAGGTTTCTTCACCATCAAAATAGTCCGCAACCAATAAACCATCGCCGAGGGCGCGTACTATCGTGCCCATAGTTTCGCGACTCCATCCCGCCTCACGAATGCGCTCCTCGCGCGGTAATAAGCGTAACTCGGGATTATCTAACGCTAAACCGGGGAAAGGTCGAATACGTGAGCCCGGAATAATTTGCGGAATCAAACTAAATGACTCGCGTGCTGCTGCCAAGATTGCTTCTAAATCACGGCCTTGTATATTGACATCGATACTGTGATCCGTGCCTGTGCCTGCGAATAAAGATGCTTGCAATGCAACACCAATCGTATCGGGCAAGGTGCTCACCACACCATTGAGTACTGGCAACAAGTCTCTTGTTCGTTCTGGTTCAATAGTGCGGCCACCTAAAAATGCACCGTTCGCCGTTACCACAAAGAAATAATCTTTCATGTGCGGCTGCACTGTGCCAGCAATATGCGGTGCCAATGTTTTAATAATTGCGTTACCCATTTCATGCTCGGCAACATCAATGCTTTGGCCGGGCGGGGGGTTAATAAACATTAATACCAGGTTACGATTACCGGTTGGTAAATAGTCGGCATCAGGTTTAAGTTCAACCACCACATAGAATGGCACGGTTAATAAAACAATAATCCAAAAGGCGCGTCGTAGCGGCCCATTCGTTAAGCGCATCACGAGGTTGGCTATTGCATTCCACCAGTGATGATGCGGATCTTTCATCTCACTCGTGCGTAGCCAGTTCATGGCCGCAGTAGGCAGTACGAGCAGGGCAATAATCAAAGAAAAAATAACTGCAACAGCAATGGTTAAGGCTAAATCTGCAAATAATTGCCCCGCCTCTTGTTCTAAAAACACCACGGGCAAAAAGATGGCTACGGTAGTGGTTGTCGATGCCAGCAAGGCTCCCCACACTTGCAAAGTGCCCCGCTTAGATGCCTTTAATGGATCCATCCCTTGCTCACGCAAGCGAACAATATTCTCTAGCACGACTATCGCTGCATCAAGCACCATGCCGGCGGCAAACGCAACCCCTGCTAGCGAAATAACATTGACCGTACGACCCGTCAAATCAAGAACAATAAAGGTAGCAAAAATAGAGGCAGGAATGGCTAAAGCAACTATAAGTGTTGCGCGCAAACGTCGCAAAAACCACCACAACACGCCAATGGCCAGAAACACACCTAAACCTAAATTACTGCCTACCAATGACAATGAGCGATCAATATAAA
>CAYURS010000164.1:0-2976 GCA_964447165.1 uncultured Thiotrichales bacterium | reverse complement strand
TCAATGAAATCAAGCGTCGAAGAACGTTTGCTATCATCTCTCACCCGGATGCGGGTAAGACGACATTAACCGAAAAGCTGTTGTTATTCGGTGGCGCGATTCAACTTGCGGGAACAGTCAAGGCACGTAAGGCGGCGCGTCATGCAACCTCTGACTGGATGGCGCTTGAGAAAGAGCGCGGCATTTCAGTGACATCGTCGGTGATGCAGTTTTATTATAACGATGCTGTGATTAATCTGCTTGATACGCCAGGTCATGCCGACTTTTCGGAAGATACCTATCGTACACTGACGGCAGTTGATTCTGCCTTGATGGTGATCGACGTTGCCAAGGGTGTTGAAGAACGCACCATTAAATTAATGGATGTCTGTCGTTTACGCGATACACCGATACTGACCTTTATTAATAAGCTTGATCGTGAGGGTAAAGAGCCTATCGATTTGCTTGATGAAGTTGAAGACGTGTTGAAGCTTAAATGTACGCCTGTGACCTGGCCATTAGGCATGGGAAAGCGCTTTAAAGGTATTTATCATCTGCACGATGATATCGTCACCATTTATAAGCCTGATCCAGGGACTAAACTTGACGAGCCTATCGTTATAAAAGGCATAGATAACCCTGAGTTTGATAAGTTGTTTCCTGATGAAGTCGATGAGTTGCGTGAAGAAATTGAGCTAGTGAAAGGCGCCAGCCATGATTTTGATTTAGATGCCTATCTTCGAGGTGAGCTTAGCCCGGTATTTTTTGGTTCTGCGTTAAGCACCTATGGTATTAAAGAATTGTTAGATGCCTTTGTTGAATATGCGCCGCCACCACAACCACGTGCAACAGAGTCGCGTGATGTGGTGCCACAAGAGCCAAAATTTTCCGGTTTTGTTTTTAAAATTCAGGCTAATATGGATCCGGCGCACCGAGATCGCGTTGCCTTTATGCGTGTGTGTTCGGGGCATTTCAAGAAAGGCAAAAAGGTCTATAACGCGAGATTGGGTCGTGAAACACAGATCTCGAATGTGATGACCTTTATGGCCGGCGATCGCGCTCAAGGTGAAGAAGCATTTCCAGGCGATATTGTCGGTTTGCCTAATCACGGCACGATTCAAATTGGTGATACTTTTAGTGAGGGTGAAATACTTAAGTACACGGGTATTCCTAACTTTGCGCCGGAGCTATTTCGTCGTGCGCGTTTGCGCGACCCTTTGCGAATGAAAGCCCTACTTAAAGGCTTGCAGCAGCTAGCCGAAGAAGGTGCTAGCCAGTTATTTCGACCCTTTGCCAATAATGATTTAATATTAGGTGCCGTGGGTATTTTGCAGTTTGAAGTGGTGGCTTATCGTCTTAAGAATGAATACAACGTGGAATGTACCTTTGAGCTAGTGAATGTAGCGACAGCACGTTGGGTGCATTGTGATAATGCCAAGAAGCTAGAGGAGTTTCAGCGTCGTGCTAATGATTATCTGGCGCTCGACGGTGCGCAGCAGTTAACCTATATTGCGCCGACCATGGTTAATTTAAATCTAGCGATAGAGCGCTACCCTGATGTTGAGTTTCGCCACACACGTGAAGTTTAAAATAAGACCTTTGCGCGCGACAATTGATAAGTAAAAATGGTTAGAATTGACCTGATTTTCGTTACCTAAAACACCTACTGTTGGTGGAAAACTTGCCAAAATGGGCGTATTGACTGCGTTTTCCGTCTCAATCAGGGCGATTGTTCTTCATTTTTCCATTTGTCTTTCACCAAGGTTTCGATATATTATTTATTCTTCATTTTGTAACATAATCCCGTCAGTGTAATGTTGCTGCGTAACAAGTCTGACTGAGGAAGGAAGAGTGTCTGCGCGAATCTTGTTGGTTGAGGACGAGTCGGCGATCGCTGAGATGGTGTGCTTCCATTTGCGAAAAGCAGGCTATCACTGTGATATGGCAGTAGATACAGTAATTAGCGATCAGCTGCTTAAGCAGGCACTGCCTGATTTGATTTTGCTTGATTGGATGTTGCCTGATGAAAGTGGTTATCAGTATGCCAAACGCTTGCGTCAAGACCGTTATAGCAAAGCAATACCCATTATTATGTTGACCGCACGCAGTGATGAGTGCGACAAGGTTAGCGCGCTGGAGTCAGCAGTAGATGATTACATGACTAAGCCATTTTCGCCGAAAGAGCTGATGGCGCGTATTAAAGCATTATTACGCAGGTCATCACCGCATCGTAATGCCGAGCCTATTGAGTTCAATGGTTTAGTATTAGATCCGCAGGCACATCGCCTGGCATATCAAGGCGATAGCCTTAAGATCGGCCCGACCGAGTTTCGTTTATTGCACTTTTTCCTCACTCATACTGATCGCGCCTTTTCGCGTGAACAATTGCTTGACCAGGTTTGGGGTCGTGATGCTTATGTTGAAGAGCGCACCGTTGATGTGCATATTCGTCGTGTCCGCAAAATTTTACAGCCCGCGGGTTTGGATAAGTCGATTGAAACCGTGCATGGCGTGGGTTATCGCTTTGTGAATTTAGAAAAGGCATGACTGAAGGCTGGGTCAATGAGTTATTTCGTCTTAGCCTGTGGTTGCTAGGTGGCTTGATAGTGGGCGCTATTTTTGGCCACGCTTTATGGGGGCTGATGTTGTGTGGCCTTATTTATCTTGGTCGGTTACTTTATCACCTCAAACAAATTGTACGTTGGTTGACTAAAGGTGCAATGGCGGCGCCGCCGAATGTCAGTGGCATTGCCGAACATATTGGCGATCTGGTTTATCAACGCCAACGCCGTAGTTTGAAGCGCCGTCGTCGTCTAGCTGATATGGTATCCAGCTTTCGTGATTCTATGGTTAATATTCCCGACGGCCTGGTGTTGATGGATGAACAGAGAAAGGTATCCTGGTTTAATAATGCGGCGCGCGAATATCTGGGTTTAAAATATCCGACGGATATTGATCAACGCATTGATAACCTTGTACGTCAACCGGTCTTTACTG
>CAYURS010000163.1:1756-2976 GCA_964447165.1 uncultured Thiotrichales bacterium | reverse complement strand
ATTGGTAAATTTCATCCGCATGGTGACAGCGCTTGTTACGAAGCCATGGTGTTGATGGCGCAGCCGTTTTCCTATCGTTACCCATTGATCGACGGCCAGGGTAACTGGGGTTCCAGTGACGATCCCAAGTCTTTTGCCGCCATGCGTTATACCGAATCCAAACTCACGCGCTACGCCGAATTGCTGCTAGGTGAGTTGAGCCAGGGTACCGTTGATTGGCGGCCCAACTTCGACGGCACGTTGGACGAGCCAGCGATATTACCAGCCCGCGTACCCAATATATTACTCAACGGTACCACCGGCATTGCCGTTGGTATGGCTACCGATATCCCGCCTCATAATCTCACTGATATTGTTAAGGCATGCATTTATCTAATTGATAAACCTAAAGCTTCTGTTGCAGACCTGTTCGAAATTATCAATGGCCCTGACCTGCCAACCAGCGCCGAGTTGATCACACCAAAGCATGATTTGCTAGCGATGTATGAGAGTGGTAATGGTTCTTACCGTATGCGTGCCTGCTATGAGTTGGAAGAGAGCGAGATCGTCATTACGGCTTTGCCTTATCAGGTTAGCGGTTCGAGGATTTTGGAGCAGATCGCGGCGCAGATGATAGCAAAAAAACTGCCTTTGGTTGAAGACCTGCGTGATGAATCCGATCACGAAAATCCGACGCGGTTGATTATCGTACCGCGTTCAAACCGCGTTGATGTTATGGCTTTGATGTCGCATTTGTTTGCCACCACTGATCTTGAGCGTAGTTATCGCGTTAATCTGAATATGATTGGGCTTGATGGTCGCCCGGCAGTGAAAGATCTACGGGTGATTCTGAAAGAATGGCTGGTGTACCGTATGACGACGGTGCGCCGTCGCTTGCAATATCGCCTCGACAAGATTCTTGCGCGTTTGCATATCCTTGAAGGCTTAATGATCGCCTACCTCAATCTCGATGAGGTGATTCGCATTATCCGTCAAGAGGACGAGGCTAAAGCGCACTTGATGGCGCGCTTTAAATTGTCTGAAATTCAGGCCAATGCGATATTGGACACACGCTTACGTCATCTTGCCAAGCTCGCAGAGATGAAGATTCAAGGTGAACAAATTGAATTAGAAAAAGAACGTAAGCAATTGGATTTATTGCTAAGTTCTGAGGCCAGATTAAAAACGCTGGTTAAAAAAGAGCTACAGCAAGATGCCGATAAATATGGTGACGCACGGCG
>CAYURS010000163.1:0-1656 GCA_964447165.1 uncultured Thiotrichales bacterium | reverse complement strand
ACCTTGTCGGCCCACAGCTTGCCGTCAGCGCGTGGTCAGGGTGAGCCCTTGTCAGGTCGCTTAAAACCGCCAACGGGGGTCAGTTTCCGCGGTGTGGTGATCGGTGGTGAGTCTGAACAAGTGTTGCTGGCATCGACCGCAGGTTATGGTTTTGTCTCGACCATTGGCGATATGGTCAGTAAAAACAAAGCTGGTAAGGCGATGGTTAGTGTTGGTCAGGGCAGTGATATCCTGGTGCCGCAGCGTTTGACAGCGCCAATGGATGATTATTGGCTAGCCGTTGCGACCAATCAGGGTTATCTATTGGTGTTTGAGCTCAATGAGTTACCGCTGTTGGCCAAAGGTAAAGGTGTCAAGATGATTAATATGCCCAAGGCCAAGTCGAGTGAAGGGCATGAGCAGGTGGTGGCTGTCGCCTTATTAACAGAGACTGACACCCTACGTATTCATGCTGGGCAACGTTATCTTAATTTAAAACCCGCCGACCTTGATAATTTCACCCACGAGCGTGCCAAACGTGGACGCAAACTGCCACGCGGTTTGCAACGGGTTGATCGAATCGAAACGGTTGCATAGCCTGGATGACCTAATGGGTGGCTTTTAAAAAAGCCGACAGCAGGGGATGCCGTCGGCTTAAAGGTCTTCTTATCTAGGAGAGATAAGTTGGCTCATAGCTTATAGCGGCGTTTTTTCGGTTCTCTTTAGTTTAAATTCGACTATTCCTTTAAAATGTACTGGTTAAACCCAATAATAATTCTTATTCTGTTTTTTAAGTGTTTAGTGAGGTTGATGGATGACACGCATAGCCCTGTTTTTAGCGACCAATATTGCCATTATTGCCGTGCTCAGTATTGTGTTAAACCTGCTTGGTGTCGACGGCGTGCTTGATGAGCAAGGTGTCAATCTTGATATCAGCTCGCTGCTTATTTTTTCAGCCGTTTTGGGTATGGGTGGTTCTTTTATATCACTGGCTATTTCAAAATGGAGCGCAAAGCGCATGACGGGCGCTAAGGTCATCGAATCGCCCAGCGACGAGACCGAGCGATGGTTGCTCAATACGGTAAAAAACCAGGCAGAGCAGGCGGGTATCGGTACGCCTGAGGTGGCTATTTATGACGCGGCTGATCCGAATGCCTTTGCCACTGGTATGAATCGTAACAAGGCCTTGGTTGCTGTGAGTACGGGGTTAATGCAGCGTATGACGCGTGATGAAGTTGAAGCGGTATTGGCGCACGAGATCAGTCATGTTGCCAATGGCGATATGATTACTCTTGCCCTGATCCAAGGTGTGATCAATACTTTCGTTATCGTTTTATCTCGTATCGTGGGCCATTTTGTTGATCGCGTTATCTTGAAAAACCAGCGTGGTCACGGCATTGGCTATTTTATTACCTCGATGGTGGCGCAAGTTGTCTTGGGTATTTTGGCGTCGACAATTGTCATGTGGTTTAGTCGCCAACGAGAATACCGAGCTGATGCCGGTGCAGCAAAATTGGTTGGAAGTCATAAGATGGCCGCAGCCTTACGGCGATTGCAAGGGTGTTCTGGGCAAACTCAGTTACCAGATCAGCTCGCAGCATTTGCGATTTCAGGTCAAATTAGTAGCGGGATCAAGCGTTTATTTATGAGCCATCCACCGTTAGAAGAGCGCATTGC
>CAYURS010000162.1:0-2980 GCA_964447165.1 uncultured Thiotrichales bacterium | reverse complement strand
AATCACCCGTATGCACACCCATCGGGTCGAAATTCTCGATAGAACAGATAATAATGCAATTATCTTTGCTGTCACGCACCACTTCCATTTCAAACTCTTTCCAACCAATAATTGATTCTTCAATTAACAGTTCATTAGTCGGTGACAATTCAAAACCACGGGCACAAATTTCAGTCAATTCTTGGCGATTATAGGCAACACCACCACCACTACCACCAAGAGTAAACGATGGCCGAATAATGGTTGGGAAACCAATTTCAGCATGTGTTGCCAAAACCTCTTCTATGCTATGTGCGATATAAGAACGCGGCACGTTAAGACCAATAGTATCCATCGCCATACGGAAACGATCACGATCTTCGGCTTTGTTAATGGCGTCTTCGTTAGCACCAATCAATTCAACATTATATTGCTTGAGCACACCGTTATGAGCCAAATCAAGCGCACAATTAAGTGCGGTTTGTCCACCCATCGTCGGTAAAATAGCCTCAGGTCGTTCTTTTTCGATAATACGTTTAACGACACGCCAGTCGACTGGCTCAATATAAGTGGCGTCGGCCATGCTGGGGTCTGTCATGATCGTGGCAGGGTTTGAGTTAACCAGAACAACGCGGTAGCCTTCCTCTTTTAACGCTTTGCACGCTTGTGCGCCAGAGTAATCAAACTCGCAGGCCTGACCAATAACAATGGGTCCTGCGCCAATGATTAAAATCGTTTTAATATCATTACGTTTTGGCATACTAGTGTTCTATCCGGGTAATAATCGCGAGTTCAGTGAGCTTGTCATCGTTCGCGGCAAGGCGTGACTCGCAGGCAATGGTTAGTCCCTTGTCAAAAGGCGCAACGCAGTCCGCGGGCGATGACAAGCTCACCCAACGGGCACCCTTAAGAGTGCTGAATCCGTAATTATTACCCGGATAGGACACTTAGCCCCGTGCCTTCATTAACTCGACAAACTGATCGAATAGGGGTTGCACATCATGTGGGCCAGGGCTTGCTTCGGGGTGACCCTGAAAACTAAATGCTGGTTTGTCTTTACGTTTAATTCCCTGCACACTGCCATCAAACAATGATCGGTGCGTCACTTCCAAATTTTCTGGCATATTTTTTTCTGATACGGCAAAGCCATGGTTTTGACTGGTTATCATAACTTTGTTATTGCTTAAATCTTGCACCGGATGATTACTGCCATGGTGACCGAATTTCATTTTTTCTGTTTTAGCACCGCTTGCCAAACCTAGCAACTGATGCCCAAGGCAAATACCAAACACAGGAATATTGCTTGCAATAATTTCCTTGATCGCCTCGATAGCATAATCGCAAGGCTCAGGGTCACCAGGTCCGTTGGACAAAAAGACGCCATCAGGCTTGCTCGCCAATACGATCTGCGCCGGGGTTTTTGCAGGATACACTGTAACGTCACATCCACGATCAACCAACAAACGAAGAATATTGTGTTTGATACCAAAGTCGTAGGCAGCAACACGGTACCGTTTCCCAGGCCTGGCATTAATATGAGAGTCATCCAGACGCCAAACCGTGTTATGCCATTGATAAGGCTCGCGAGTCGTTACCGTCTGCGCCAAGTCCATGCCTTTTAAACCAGGAAAGCTGCGCGCCAAGGCTAGCGCTTTATCGGCATCGGCATCAGAGCCTGCCATGAGGCAGCCGCTCTGTGCCCCTTTTTCTCGCAGTATGCGTGTCAACTTACGAGTGTCAATATCGGCAATGGCAACAATACCTGCGTCACGCAAATAGCCACGCAAATCACCTTCTTGACGCCAACAACTATGTGTTAACGGCACGTCACGCACAATTAATCCGGCTGCATGAATAGCATTCGACTCAATATCTTCACTATTGACACCAGTGTTACCAATATGAGGATAGGTCAGGGTAACCAATTGCTTGGCATAAGAAGGATCCGTCAGGATCTCCTGGTAACCAGTCATAGCCGTATTAAACACGACTTCACCAACGGTATAACCCTTCGCGCCAAGTGACTCGCCAATAAAAACGGAGCCATCTTCGAGCGCGAGCAAGGCAGTATCAGACATTCAACCCCCGAACAAAACTACCAGCCATAAAAAAACGGGGGGATGTGAACCATCGCCTCCCGCCTGATAGTGCGCTGCCCCAATAGGTAGCCACACTAATTACACCAGCGCTTTACAGCCCGCGTGATTGAGACAGAATTTTACGCTATCGCTACCCCTGATGTCTATGCCCCATGTCTATATGGGGGTGACTTGAGTCAGCACACTGAACCATGTTTGTCGCGTAAAATAATTCGACCAAAATCTGCGCCTTTAGTCAGTGGCGTCAGCGTCATGATTGTGTCAAGCCGAACACTGCGTCGACTCTTACCATCACGCAGAATCAGCCATTCTGACTTATCTGAGCGGGTTTCTGTCGATTCGGCGACAGCACAAACTTCTGAGCAATCAACCAGGTCGAGCCTGACCTGATACTGTTTTAGACAAGCAATCTCGATGTAATCGTGCAAGCTACAATCAATTGGGATATAACCGTCAACCATCTAGCTCGAATTTCGCACTAGGGGACGAGATGATCGCGCAGAGGCCACCCCACAAAGGAGTACCGCAAACAGTAAGTTTTCTGAGGTAGTGCAATACTGGCCACATTTCCGACCGAAGATTGTCGCTGTAAAATTAAAGATCAAGTGAGAGTTCATTATCCTAGCGAGAAATACGGGCCAGTGTCATACCCTAAGTAGAATAGCGATTGAAGGCACAACACTATAGGTCGCGTAGGCCAAGTACATCCTGCATATCAAATAAGCCTTTATCATGCTGTACTAGCCAACTTGCGGCACGCACAGCACCACTAGCAAAGGTCATGCGGCTAGATGCTTTATGGGTAATTTCCACTCTTTCACCTTCTGAGGCAAACATAACGGTGTGTTCACCGACAATATCACCTGCACGAATGGTCTCAAAACCAATGGTCTTGTCATCAC
>CAYURS010000161.1:0-2985 GCA_964447165.1 uncultured Thiotrichales bacterium | reverse complement strand
TTTCGGAGAGGTGGCTGAGTGGTCGAAAGCGGCGGTCTTGAAAACCGTTGAAGGGCAACCTTCCGGGGGTTCGAATCCCTCCCTCTCCGCCAACTATATCTGAAAATACGCCTGATAAGGTGTGTTTTTTAGGTATTATAGAATGTCTGTACTGCTGACAGTATCATTTGTAATGAAAAGGGGTTTCTTGTAGCTGAGAAGCAAGACGGATGCCTGACGCAATGATTTTAGGGTGTTACGCTCGGTGTGCTGCGAAAACCAGAGGCAGAAGTAGATGATTCGGGTAATGCTGGTCGACGACCATAAGCTTGTTCGTGCGGGTGTGAGGCGTTTGCTTGGTGATTTTGATGATATCGACGTTGTCGTCGAGGCAGACAGTGGTGAGGAAGCACTCTTGCTGGTTCGAGATCATTTACTTGATGTGGTGTTGATGGACATCAACATGCCTGGCATTGGTGGCGTCGAAGCGACACGCAAACTGCTTAGGTTGGTGCCCACGTTGAGTATTGTCGCTGTGACGGTTCACGGTGAGCAACCTTACCCTTCACGCTTACTCGAGGCGGGTGTTAAAGGCTATGTCACCAAGGAATGTGGCAGTAGCGAAATTGCGTCAGCGATACGTGCGGCTGCAAAAGGGGAGTTTTACTTTAGTGCGCAAATAGCGCAAAAAATGGCGGTCAATGCAGCAACCGCTGGCACGTCACCCTTTGATGGATTATCACAACGTGAATGGCAAATTATGACCATGCTCGCGCGCGGCGATAAGGTGCAAGGCATTGCGGACAGTTTATGTTTGAGCCCAAAAACGGTGAGCACGTATCGTTATCGTTTAATGGAGAAACTAAAGGTGAATACGGACGTTGAGTTAACGCATTTGGCTATTCGCCATGGTGTGGTTGACGCTTGATACACGCGGCTAATGCTGTACGGTATTAATCATCGGACAAGTCAAGTGACTGCAAGAAATGTTGGTTTTCTGCAATATTATTTTTTGTTTTAAACTTGCTGAAAAAAAGGCATTTCATCAAGTTTGATGACATTAAGCAGGTTCTAAGTATTTTATGGCCAGCCCTCTACCCGTAATCTTTCTAATGGGGCCGACTGCTGTGGGTAAAACTGCTGTTGCGGTAGAACTTGTTAAGCGCCTGCCCTTAGAAATCATTAGCGTTGATTCTGCATTGATTTATCGCGGCATGGATATTGGTACTGCTAAACCAGATCGTGAGACCTTGGATCAAGCGCCGCATCGTTTAATTGATATTTGTCAGCCAGATGAGATCTACTCTGCCGCACGTTTCCGTCAAGATGCCTTGGCGCATATTACGGATATTCATAAGCGACAGCGTATACCGTTACTCGTTGGCGGCGGCATGCTCTATTTTAAAGCGCTGGAAGAAGGGCTTTCATGGTTGCCAGCCGCAGATCCAAAGGTTCGAGCTCGGTTAGAGCAAGAGGCGCAAGACATCGGTTGGCCACAAATGCATGTGCGCTTACAAAATGTTGACCCCACAGCGGCGAAGAGAATTCATCCGAACGATCCACAACGTATTCAACGTGCGCTTGAAGTTTATGAAATCACGGGCAGCCCGATGTCTGTGTTGCAAGATAAAAAAATAGCGCAGCCATTGAACTATCCCTTACATAAATTTGTCCTTTCTATAGATGACCGTGCCTTGTTGCATCAGCGTATAGAACAGCGTTTTGACACGATGTTAGCGCAAGGCTTTATCGACGAAGTGCGCCGTATGCGAGAAAGGCAAGGGCTGCATACAGCACTGCCAGCAGTTCGAGCAGTAGGATACCGGCAAGTGTGGGAGCATCTCGATGGTAATTACGACGCAGCGGAAATGCGCCAGCGTGGCATCGTCGCGACGAGACGCTACGCAAAGCGCCAAATGACCTGGTTGCGCAGCCAAAAAAACGTATCAGTGTTTGATGCACTAAGTAGTACGTTAGTTGAGGATTTGACGCAGGAAATAGCACCGTTATTACAGTAGATGTACTCTTTAATTTGTGCGCAAGTTTCATTTCTCTGTGGTAGGATTAAAAATGGCAGTAAATGAGGCTTGGCAGGATGCCGAAAGTGTCCTCTTTAAGCATAAGACGTTGGCTAGGCGGAGCGGTGTATCGTATAAACGGCGCCTGGTATTTGATGTTCTTATGAAAATAATAATTAATTATAAGGAGGGCAACCATGGCAAAAGGACAATCACTGCAAGACCCTTATCTCAACACATTGCGCAAGGAACGTGTGCCGGTGTCAATTTACCTTGTTAACGGTATTAAGCTACAAGGGCAAATTGAGTCCTTTGATCAGTTCGTTGTTTTGCTCAAAAGTACAGTGAGTCAAATGGTTTATAAGCATGCAATTTCCACTGTTGTGCCGGCACGTAATGTCAAACTGCCGATACAAGAGGATAGCGGCAATAGCGTTGATGAATAAGGCATATTGCGCTTGAGGCTCCCTTGTGTTTGACCGCCCGCGCTCGAACGAGCGGGCTGTTTTGGTTAACATCCGATTTTCGTCTTATGCGGACGATCAAGTTGTCGAAGAATTTATTGAGCTGGTGCATGCCGCTGGTGCAGTGCCTGTTGCGCGCGTTAGCGGCAAAAGAAGACGGCCTGACGCCAAACACTATGTCGGTAGTGGTAAGGCAGAAGAGATACGTCAGCTAGCAGAAGAAAATGACGCCAAACTGGTTATCTTTAACCACAGTTTAAGCCCTGGCCAAGAGCGTAACCTTGAAAAACTATTGAATTGCCGCGTACTTGATCGCACAGGTTTAATTCTCGATATCTTTGCGCAACGTGCAAGTTCATTTGAAGGTAAATTACAAGTTGAGTTAGCGCAGTTGCGCCACCTTTCTACACGCCTAGTTCGTGGCTGGACTCACCTTGAACGCCAAAAGGGCGGTATTGGGCTGCGTGGCCCGGGTGAAACCCAGTTAGAAACAGATCGTCGCTTAATTAGTAAGCGTATCAAGC
>CAYURS010000160.1:0-2990 GCA_964447165.1 uncultured Thiotrichales bacterium | reverse complement strand
CCTTTGTTAAAAAATTACGCACAATGATCACCGATATCAATGGCTATGCTACCGAGCTAACCACTAATGCCGAACACATGAGTGCGGTTACTAGTCGAACCAGTGACGGTGTTAAACAGCAGCAAGCTGAAACGGACCAAGTGGCAACAGCCATGAATCAGATGTCGGCAACAGTGCAAGATGTTGTAAAAAATGCATCTGCTGCTGCATCTGCTGCTAATGAGGCCGATAGTGAAGCCTCGAAAGGTAAAATAGTAGTTAAAGAAACCATTGAAGCCATTGACTCACTTGCTGCTGAGGTAGAAAAAGCCGGCACTGTTATCCAAAAGCTGGAAGAAGATAGTAACGGTATCGGCGTAGTGTTAGATGTGATTAGAGGCATCGCAGAGCAAACCAACTTGCTAGCGTTGAACGCCGCCATTGAGGCCGCGCGAGCTGGTGAGCAAGGCCGCGGATTTGCCGTGGTCGCTGACGAAGTTCGCACCTTAGCACAACGAACACAACAGTCTACACAAGAAATTCGTGCCATTATTGAACACTTGCAGTCCGGTGCCAAAAATGCCGTTAAGGTCATGGTGGAAGGTAAAAATCAAGCGAGCATCAGCGTTGAACAAGCTGCTAAAGCTGGCTCATCACTGGATACCATTACGCAAGTAGTGACAACTATTACCGATATGAATACCCAGATCGCCAGCGCCGCTGAAGAACACAGTATAGTGGCTGAAGAAATCAACAACAACGTGACCAATATCAGTGAAGTAGCCAATCATACTGCAAACGATGCAACAGAAGTCGCCAAATCAAGCAAACAATTAACCAAGCTTGCTGATGACTTGCAGTCACTGTTAGGTCACTTCAAAGTATAAAGTAATAGGCATCAAGCTATATAGCCGTGCAATTTACCACTAAATTTCATGGCTTTTTTATTGCCTCACCATACAAAGCAAACTGTCTTATAAGCCAGGGGAACCTCTGACCTATTCATGAACTCGTATTTTGTGCCTGAAATATCCAGCCCCGTGCCCTCGGGGTGCTTCTGCGTTATACCCCAAGGGTTCGTCCAGAATAAAACAGAGACCCCCTAGATCACTATGGACATTTATATCGGACGCCAGCCCATTTATAACAACCAACTCGACCTTATTGGCTACGAGTTGCTGTTCCGTAATAGTCGAGACAATCAGGCTGTATTTAATAATCCTAACGCAGCTACCTCTGATGTCATCATTCATTCCTGTCTTGAGATAGGCTTAAACCGACTTGTTGGTGATCGTCTTGCGTACATCAATATCACCCGTGACTTTATAGTGCATCGTGATGAGCTGTTGCTTCCTAAAGGTAATATCGTGTTAGAAATATTGGAAGATATTGAATGTGATGACGAAGTGTTAGTCGGGCTAAAAGATCTTAAAGAGAAAGGCTATACAATCGCGCTCGATGATTTCATGCTGAACAACGACAATAAAAAAATTCTCCCCTATGCAGACATTATAAAATTAGATATTCTCGATTATGACGAACAGTCATTAGCAAACGCCGTTACAAAAATAAAGCAGTACAATAAAAAAATTCTTGCCGAAAAAATAGAAAATAAAGATGAATATGATCTCTGTGTTAAGCTTGGCTTCGACCAGTTTCAAGGTTATTTCCTGTCAAAACCACAGATTATTCAAGGCAAAAAAATTGCGCACAATAAACTCAATCTGCTAAGGTTACTAGCGAGCTTACAAAATCCAAACGTAACTGTTTGCGATCAAGAAAAAATCATTAGCCATGATGTGGCATTGAGCTATAGCCTGCTACGCTATATTAACTCTTCTGCATTTTATCTGCCTAAAAAAATTGAATCAATACGCCAAGCAGTCATACTATTAGGCCATCAAAATATCAAGAAATGGGCAACAGTGCTCAGCCTAGGACGGCTAAACGACTGCCCTTCGCCGCTATTATTAACCTCTGTGATACGTGCACGCATGTGTGAGTTACTCGCAGGCGAACTAGAATATAGCCAGCAAAATGCCTGTTTCACCGCTGGACTATTTTCAACGCTTGACGCAATCATGAGCACAAATATGGAGGAAATTATCACTCACCTGCCTCTTTCACAAGAAATCACCTTAGCCCTACTGACAAAAGAAGGCGATATCGGTAATATCCTAAAATTAAGCTTAGCTTGGGAAGAAAATAACTGGTATGAACAACACATACCCGCTATCGCGATCAATAAAACACGCATGCAAGAACTCTATCTTGATGCAATTGAATTCGGTGAGTCCACCTTATCTGAGCTTGCTCTGGCCGCTTAACATCACACGGATGTTAACACTCATACCCCGTATTTTAGTTTTATTTATTACACTAGCGGTATCGTGTGTATTAACTGTTAATGCCCAATCACTTTATAGCATCGAACTTCAACATCGCAGTGCATCGTCATTAATTCCACTTATTCAACCACTACTTAGTAATAAAGAAGCCATATCA
The DNA here is from genome assembly GCA_964447165.1 of uncultured Thiotrichales bacterium. Lineage (GTDB taxonomy): Bacteria > Pseudomonadota > Gammaproteobacteria. Next base: position 506 of record CAYURS010000160.1, on the reverse strand, counting down.
GGCCAGAATTCCTTACTTCTGTTGAAAATTGACAGTGCTCGCCGCCATCAAGAGCTGATTAAAATAATCGAGAAACTTGACACCCCAGCGAAACAATTGCTTATCGAGGTTAAATCACCGAGTACGTTTGCAAACAATAGTAAACAACAACAAACCAATGTGGTTATCAGTAACCGTGGAGATAGCCAGGTCACGTATAGTTCGCGCAAAACTATTAGCACACGCAGCAATGATCCCGTACATCGTATTCGCGTACTCGATGGTCATCAAGCCAGTATTTCAGACGGAAAAATTATTCCTTTACTCAGCCGGTCATTGCGTTTTGGACAAAACTCGCATAATGCTCTGCTTGAAGGAATCGAACTCAGTTATCACCAAGTTGCTTCGGTAATTTACGTTCGGCCACAATTACATGGCAATACGGTTACACTAGAAATCACACCCCACTATTCCGCTATCGACCAGGAAACCAATAGTGGAATCCAGTCACAAACGTCTTCAACAAC
>CAYURS010000159.1:0-3003 GCA_964447165.1 uncultured Thiotrichales bacterium | reverse complement strand
CAACGATATCGTTGAGTGCATGGGTTTCGAAAATAGTTTCGCCATTGCGAATCACAGTGCCTTTTAGCAATGCGCGTTTCTCAGAGATATACTGGCCTGCCAACACATCATCAAGCTGTTCGATCATTACCTTGGGGGTGATGTCAGCAAGAAAACCAAGCCGTCCCATGTGAACACCTAATAAGGGGGTCTTGGTGTTACCCAAAGCGCGGGCGGCAGCAAGTAAGGTGCCATCGCCACCAATGACAACGGCAAGGTCGCAATGTTGAGAAAATCCAGACCAATTCATTATTTCGGCCTTGATGTCCAGTAGCTTAGCCGTTTCCTGTTCGACAAAGACGGTCATATTACGCTGGGTAAAATAGTGATGTAGCGTATTCAATACGGCGACCACTTGCGGATCTGATTTCTTGGCGATAAGGCCGATGGTCTTAAATGACGAAGTCATTATTGTTCCTTGTTGAACCACTAATCTAAGTAAACTCGTGCTCTGTTATGTTGGCACTGTAAGGTTCGCTGTTTTTTATCCTGTAAGCAGAGGGTTCTTGCTTGACGGCTCTGATTGTGGTTGCTACTGTCAATTCGCTCTTGGTTACCCAAGACACTACACTAGTGCTTATCCGTATATTATACGGTGATTTACACAGTACGACCTGAACAACGTGAAGATGGCATGACTGCAAGGAATAAATCCTTACTTAGATCCCTGCAGGATCATTAAGTACTTCTTCCCTGTGGTCAGGTCGTAATGAACCCACAGAATTCTAAGGAAGTGCTTAAGGAACCTAAGAAGAGTCTCAGTATTTTTCATTTATTATGGCAACAGAACTTAGCGACAGAGCCAACGCCTTATTAAAAACTCTGGTTGAATCCTATATTAAGGATGGTCACCCAGTTGGATCGCGTGCGTTGGCGCGTGGTTCAGGCTTAAAATTGAGTCCCGCGACTGTACGCAATGTCATGGTCGATTTGGAAGAAGCTGGGTTGATCGTTTCGCCGCACACGTCTTCTGGCCGTATTCCAACAGCGAAAGGCTACCGTTTTTTTGTTGATTCTATGGTTTTGGCTGAACCCATGTCGATTGAGAATGCAGCGGTTGAAGCGTTAAAGAGTGAACTCGACAGTGGTCAGTCTGTTAATAATTTGATGCTGGCAGCGTCGTCTATTTTGTCAGACGTAACCAGTATGGCAAGTGTGGTGATGGTGCCACGGCAAGCCAACAAAAGCCTTAAACACGTCGAGTTTCTTATCTTGGGTGATGATCGCGTATTGGTGATTTTGGTGACCAATGATGATGAAGTACGCAACCACGTTATCCACCCTCCACGTAAATTCACTGCAGCTGAGTTGCAATATATTAGTAATTATTTGAACCAGACATTCGTTGGCCAGGAATTGCCGCATATGCGTGATCGCATTATGACTGATATGCGTGAAGCGCGTGATGATATGGATCGACTCATGCGTGAGGCTGTAGAAATGGCCGACCAAGTACTTAACGCAACGGAGCAAGAAGCGAGTGAAGATTGCGTTATCTCAGGTCAAACTAATTTAATGGGCTATGCCGAGTTATCTGATGTCGATAAGCTACGCCAGTTGTTTGAGGCCTTTAATCAGAAACGCGATATCCTGCATGTGCTTGATCAGTGCTTGCAAAGTCCCGGCGTGCAAATCTTTATTGGCGAAGAATCAGGTTATCAGCCCTTTGATGATATGAGTGTAGTGACCTCGACCTATGAGCGCGATGGCAAAATTCTTGGTGTGTTGGGCGTTATTGGGCCGACACGTATGCAATACAACCGAGTTATCCCTGTTGTTGATATTACGGCTAAATTGCTTAGCTCAGCCTTGAATCAGCGCTAAATATCCTTATATTGACTAGGGAGTCTCTGATGTATCATGGAACACGATCTTGCGCCTAAAATCTTCCAGCTCTTCGTCGCCTAAAGCGCCTACTGTTGGTGCTAATCTTGCCAATAGTGCCACTATTAACTGCGCCCCGCAGGAAGTGTACCCCTCAAGGGGGTATTAAAACGAACCCTTGGGGTACGATTTGCGCCTTGATCTGAAAAATTTTAGACACAATCTCGCTGTCCCAGACACATTAGAGGCCCCCTAGATTGTTGGTGCATTTCTATTTAAATCGCTAAAACGGGAGTTTTTTATAATGACAGCTGGGCAAGAGGAGCATAGCTCCGCCACTGAAGGCGAGCAGGATGAATCGGTAGACGAGGCGTTGGATCAGGGCGAATTTGACACTGAAGAAGTGCTTAATGATCCTGCAAGGATCTCAGCAACAGAAGACGGTGCCAATGCTGACGAGCAACGTATTAACGAGCTGACAGATAGCTTGCTTAGAGCGCGCGCGGAAACAGAAAATGTACGTCGTCGCGGGGAGCGTGATGTCGCTAATGCCCATAAATATGGTTTAGAACGCTTTGCCAACCAGCTTTTACCGGTCAAAGACAGCCTTGAGCTAGGGCTGGCAGCGACTGATCAAGCCAACGCTACCATTGATCATGTCAAAGAGGGCATGGGCCTGACCTTGAAAATGCTTGCCGAGGTTATGGCAAAAGCCACTATTGTTGAGCTTAACCCGCTGGGTGAGAAATTTAACCCTGAGCAGCACCAGGCTGTACAAATGCAGGAAACTGATGAAGCTGAGCCTAATACCGTCATTGCAGTACATCAAAAGGGTTATACGCTGAATGATCGGTTGATGCGGCCTGCTATGGTCATAGTTGCCAAGGCAATGGCTGCAAAAACGCCTGTAGAGGAATAATTTTAAAGGGGTTTCAAAATAAAGGGTTTGAATTGCGCCTTGAATTATATGGGCTTAACCTTATATAGATAGACATTAGGCGCTCAAGGGTGAGTGCAGGTTTACACGGAGAATAAAGATGGGCAAAATTATTGGTATTGATTTGGGTACCACCAATTCATGTGTGGCCGTGGTTGAAGGCGGCACACCAAAGGTAATTGAAAACTCTGAAGGCGATCGTA
>CAYURS010000158.1:0-3043 GCA_964447165.1 uncultured Thiotrichales bacterium | reverse complement strand
TGCTAAAAACCGCTGTGCGGAGTTTAAGCTACACTTCGCCTTCTTCAATCGCTTTCATGCTAAGGCGAATACGTCCTTGCTTGTCGATCTCTAGTACTTTCACTTTAATCACTTCACCTTCTGAGAGCTTATCACTGACATTTTCAACACGCTCTTGTGAAATTTGGGAAATATGTACCAAGCCATCTTTACCCGGTAGCACGGTAACAAATGCACCAAAATCCATGATCTTGGCAACACGCCCTTCATAGATATGCCCTACTTCAACGTCAGCAGTAATTTCTTCGACCCGGCGCATGGCTGCGGTAGCAGCATCGCCATCAGGTGAGGCAATACGCACAACGCCGTCGTCATCAATATCAATAGTTGCGCCAGTATCTTCGGTAATAGAACGAATAGTGACGCCACCTTTACCGATAATGTCACGAATTTTGTCAGGATGCACTTTCATAGTCAGAATACGTGGCGCATACGTTGATATTTCTTCGCGCGAGGTATTAATGACTTTGGCCATTTCACCGAGGATAAATAAGCGCCCTTCTCGTGCCTGGCCCAGCGCCGTCTCCATAATTTCGCGGGTGATACCTTGAATTTTAATATCCATTTGCAGCGCAGTGATACCCTGCTCGGTACCAGCAACTTTAAAGTCCATATCACCGAGGTGATCTTCATCGCCAAGAATGTCAGACAATACTGAGAAACGCTCCCCTTCCTTAATCAATCCCATGGCGATACCTGCAACGGGTGCTTTTAACGGCACACCTGCATCCATCATTGATAAGCTGGCACCGCAAACAGAGGCCATGGAGCTAGAGCCGTTTGATTCAGTAATTTCAGAAACGATACGAACGACATAAGGATATTCATCCATATTTGGCATAACAGCAGCCACACCACGCTTGGCGAGACGACCGTGGCCAATCTCACGACGCTTTGGTGAACCAACAAAACCAGTTTCACCAACACAATAGGGAGGGAAGTTGTAGTGAAACATGAAGGGGTCTTTACGTTCACCTTCAATGGCATCAATCATCTGCGCGTCACGACCAGTACCCAGCGTTGTGACGACCAATGACTGTGTTTCACCACGGGTGAATAAAGCAGAACCATGTGTGCGCTTTAACACACCAACACGTACAGCAATCGGTCTCACCGACGTAGTATCACGACCATCGATACGCGGTGCGCCACTTAATATTTTGTCACGCACTAAAGACTTCTCAATTTTACTGATCGCGCCTTTCACGTCATCAGCAAGCCATTCATTGCTGTCGTCTGCATCAAAATGCGCAACCATTTCTCTGCGAATTTCACCAAGACGTTCTTGACGAACAGCTTTCTCGCTAATCGCATAGGCTGCTTCGACTTGACTGGCACAGACAGCGGCAACCGCAGTGTGTACGTCATCACCCGATGGTGGTGCTTGCCAATTCCAAGCAGTGTTACCTACTTCAGCAACAAATTCTTTAATCATGCTAATAACGACTTGTTGCTGTTCGTGACCGAACAAGACAGCGCCTAGCATGACTTCTTCTGATAAGACATCGGCTTCTGATTCCACCATCAATACGGCTTCGTCGGTGCCGGCAACCACCAGATCAAGCTGAGAACCGGCAAGCTGAGTAGCCGTTGGGTTTAATAAATATTCACCGTCTTTATAGCCAACACGCGCTGCACCAACCGGGCCAGCGAAAGGCATACCTGATAGTGCCAACGCAGCTGAAGCACCGATAATAGCCGCGATGTCAGGATCAACTTCTTTATTGATTGAAACAACGGTGGCAATCACTTGCACTTCGTTGGTAAAACCTTTTGGAAACAAAGGACGTAAAGGACGATCAATAAGGCGTGATGTCAGTGTTTCTTTTTCGCTGGGACGACCTTCACGTTTGAAAAAACCGCCCGGGATTTTACCTGCTGCATAGGTACGTTCTTGATAATTAATAGTGAGCGGGAAAAAATCACGGCCTGGATCAGCTTCTTTACGACCTACTGCCGTAACAAACACCTGGGTGTCATCAAGGCTCACCATAACGGCTGCTGAACTTTGACGTGCCATCTCACCCGTTTCTAAAACCAGTTTATGCTGACCAAATTGAATTTCTTTGCGTATTGGATTCACTATTATTTCCCGCGAGATAGTTGCTATGCAGACTTAGAAACGAAAAGACCACCATGGATAAGATGGTGGCCAATATTGGGTTTATAAAAAAACGGCACCGCTGCGCTATTTGCGTAAACCGAGACGCTTGATCAAATCGCGATAGCGAGTGATATCTTCCATCTTAAGGTAGTCCAACAGCTTACGACGCTGGCTCACCATTTTTAACAAACCACGGCGTGAATGATGATCATGTACGTGAGCTTTAAAATGATCAGTCAATTGTTTGATACGCGTTGATAATAAAGCAACTTGGACTTCTGGCGAACCAGTATCACTTGCTTCACGTTGATAATCTTTGATAACTTCAGCTTTTACAGCAGCACTCAATGACATAGTAACCAATACACTCCAAAAATATAATAGAACGATTCTTTTGCGGCGCCATTTTACCCGTCAAGCGTGTGTAAAACAAGGATTTTAAACGGAAAAATGGAAAATACGTCGTGATGCCAGTTGGCCATCAGGTCGTTTCTCGCCAAGACCAAAAAAGCCTTCGCCAGGACTGTATAAACGGATCAATTTTCCACTGAACCCATCTTTGAGTTGGCCTTCAAGCTCAAGGCGCAGACCATTACGCAGCTTTTGCGCATCACTATCGGCCAGATCCAGGCGCGGCAGGTAGCTCAAACCACTGTCTAATGGCAATAACAGACTATCGAGCTGATCATAACTGCCCTCCTGCTGTAGCGATTCCAATTCAGCCAGCGGAATAGGCGTTTGGTCGCTGTAATTTCCCACAGCATAACGACGTAGCGCAACCAAATGCGCACCACAGCCCAATTGTTGGCCGATATCTTCAGCCAATGTACGGATATAGGTGCCTTTTGAACAATGAACATCAATATCGATAATATTATCGTGATAAGCACAAAAATCGAG
>CAYURS010000157.1:0-3075 GCA_964447165.1 uncultured Thiotrichales bacterium | reverse complement strand
GGCGTTACTTGCTCACGAAATTTTTCCAGTTGCGCATTGTCCCCAGCAATTAATAATGTATAACGCGCTCGGCTACCGCGTTGCAGTAACGCCGTTGCAGCCAGGTCTTGATGATGAATCATCACGCGCGGTGACATGGCGACGAAGTTGCTGGCTTGATCTGGCTCTTGTTCCAGCACGGCGCTGACGACAAACTCTTTGTTGCCGAGCTTGATCCGACCGCCAACCTCAAGCGCCAACTGCGACAACATACGCAGGTCTAACCATGCCTCGCCACGCGCCGGGCCATGGCTGCGTTCAACAATTTCAGCGCCAATTTTATTGCGAATACGTAATCGCCCACGCAAGGGGTAGGCCTCACCCACTGCTTTAATTCCACCTAACTGAAGTTTGCTGTCTGTTACTGCGACGCTGGGGAATTCTGTTTTAAAGTCGAATTGCAATCCGAGTGCATTGGCCTGCTCAATAAACTTGGTCTCGATGGGGTGATCTGATTGCAACACCAAATCAGCGCCTAGTAAATCATTTGCCTGGTTGGCCAGCGCCTGCTGTACGCGGTCAGTAAAAGCCTCGACAGCGGTTATGCCTGCAACCGCGATCAATAAGGCCCAAAAGAGTATTTGTATCTCACCGCTACGCCAACTGCGGCGCAGCATACGCAACGATAGACGTAAGGCATGGCCGAGGCTAGTCTCTCGACCGGCGCCTCGATTAATTCCCTGCCCTACCTTGTTCATGGCGGCGCCATAATACGGCCTGCCTCCAGAGTGATGGTACGCTGACAATATTGCGCCACTTTGTCATCGTGGGTGACAATTAATAAGGTTGAGTTATGCTGCTGATTAAGACGGGTTAGCAGCTCAATGACGGCCTGGCCTGTGTCACGATCAAGGCTGCCGGTAGGCTCATCGGCGAACAATAATTTGGGCTGCGTGACAAACGCGCGCGCCAGCGCAACCCGTTGCTGTTCCCCACCGGATAATTGTGATGGGTAATGATGCAAGCGATGGCCTAACCCCACTTGGTGTAAATGCTCCTGTGCCTTGTCCACTGCCATCGTATCGCCTTTTATTTCCAGCGGTAGCGCAACGTTCTCTACGGCGTTCAAGTTTGACAACAATTGAAACGATTGAAAGACAAAGCTGATATTATCGCCACGCAGACGTGCGCGCTGATCTTCATCGAGATCAAATATCGCAATATCGTTGATCTGAACCGAACCACTGCTAGGTGTGTCCAAACCTGCTAACAAGCCGAGCAAAGTAGACTTGCCAGCACCCGATGCACCAACAATGGCGACGCGTTCACCTGCGTTTACGCTAAAGTTGATGTCTTGTAATAATTGTAAGCTGCCACTTGGACCGACAACCGATTTACAAAGTGATGACACGGTTAATATTGGGGGCAATATTGGAGAGCACTCTTTTTTAGTATCCATGAATAAACTCGTTAAACCCCCAGGGCCTGTTGACATTTCATTTTCACCACTGTTGCGCCTTCAACAACGCCAATTAAGGCGCGAGGCGCGTCGTTTGCTGGTTGCAAACAAGCAACGAGCAACGCCAAGTGGCGCTGTTAAAAGCGCAACCCACAGGGCTGGGACGCTTTTTTTACCCCACTACGTTGCCAGTCGCTTATGTAGCACCGCTACATTACGCGCCTTGCGCCTTGTGGGGCAAAAAAAGCGTCTCCAGCAGTGATGAAAATGAAATATCAACAGGCCCTCTTAGCCAATCTCATCAGTATCGTATTGTTTGTGACAACAGCCAGCGCGTCAACTGTCGACAAACCCGGCATTCTTGTTATTGGCGACAGCCTCAGTGCTGCCTACAATATGCCGCAAGCAGCTGGCTGGGTAAGCTTATTACAACAACGCCTGATCGAAAATAATTTCGTCTTCACCATTGTTAACGCCAGTATTAGCGGCGATACCAGCGCTGGCGGCTTAAGCCGCATTGGCAACGCACTCAACTACGCTAAACCTTCTCTCACCATTATTGAGCTCGGTGCCAACGATGGCCTGCGTGGCTTGCCCCTCAACGAGATGAGAAATAATCTTGACCAAATGATTGCTATCGCACAGTCTAATGGTTCCAAGGTGTTGCTGCTTGGTACACGGCTACCACCAAATTATGGTCCACAATACACCCGTGACTTTAGTGACAGTTATGCACTACTTGCAGACAAACATGACATCACACTGGTTCCCTCAATATTAAACGGCTTCGAAGATAACCCTGACTATTTTCTGCCCGACCAGCTTCACCCATCCATCAAAGCGCAGGAAAAAATATTGGATAATGTCTGGCCTGCGATTAAATCACTGCTGGAGAGCCTCTCTAATCATCCATCCAAATAAGGCTTGCCATGCGGCCCGTGGTTTTGCCATCACGACGATAAGAAAAAAAACGTGCTGAATCAGTGTAAGAGCAAAACTCCCCACCATATATTGCTGCAACCCCAGCTTTACGCAAACGTAATCGTGCTAATTCATATAGATCTGCATACCAACGCGCAGCGCCACTTGCTGTAAAACATGCAGCGCTGCCTTGGTCTAAAGCCAACGCCCGATAAACTTCTACACCCACCTCAAATGCTTTACTACTGATAGCCGGACCGAGCCAAGCCAGCACCTGGTTCTTATGATTAGAACGGGAATTAGAATGTCCATCAACATGCGTTAACGCTGCCTCAATCACGCCTTGCGCCAGACCACGCCAACCCACGTGTACAGCAGCAATAATTTTATGTTTACGATGACAAAGTAATACCGGCAAACAATCAGCCGTCATCACAACACATACCTGCCCTGCTGCGCGTGTATAACTTGCGTCCGCCCGGGCTACGTCCACTTGGAGTGCGCCCTGCTCATCCGTATCACCAAGCTCAACCACACGGTTACCATGCATCTGTGTCAACCAATGGGGTGACTGCGGTAAATTAAGCAAACTGGCAAGTTGTGCTCGATTTAACGAGACATTATTTGCTGTATCACCCACATGTTGGGCAAGATTAAAACCTGCGAATGACCCAGCACTGACACCACCCTGACGTGTCGTCGTTACCGCCTTTACC
>CAYURS010000156.1:0-3093 GCA_964447165.1 uncultured Thiotrichales bacterium | reverse complement strand
TCAAGAAAGGCAAAACCAGCGTGCATCGCCAACACCATAATGGCGCCTAACAATACAAAAACTACGTCACCACCTGATTGAAACGCTTCCATAAATTCCCCCGTATACGCGTTTTTAGTTTATTTGAGACAGCTGAGTCGCCGACGTTGCCTCAGCTTAATGATTTGACGCGCCAAATTGCTGTTAATAATCGAATTTGGCACATTAAGATAATAACATGCAGGCATCATTTTCGCGAAGCGCACGCCGCCAGCTAGAAGGTAGCACCCTGACATTCCTGCTAACATTCTGCCACCGCATTAGGCTTGGCGGACAAAACGCATAATAGCGTGACTTGGGTAGGCCTATACTAACGACTCAGTAACCACCCACCACTATCGCATCAGCGTATTTCATGCCCTGTTGACTTGAATAACGCTGACTTAACGCCTTGCAACACACCAAATACTTTATTTAAGATACAGGCAAACATTACCACTGAGTTTATCAATGACTAGCCAAGCAACACTCTTCGGGCGTTACATCAAAGACTTACCAACTGGCAAGCTAGAATGGATCGGTCTACGTCCAGCACGAAAAGAACCCATGCGCTGCGTAACCGAGGCCAACGCCATTGCCAAACTCGGCCTAGAAGGCGACCGCCGCTGTAACGCCACACCCGGCTCTGCGCGACAAATCACCCTCATCAGCGCCGAACAAATAAAACTTGTTACCAGTTTGCTCAAACGCGACAACATCGACCCCGCCTTATTACGCCGCAATCTCGTCGTCTCAGGCCTTAACCTTAATGCACTGCGCCACCAACGTTTTCGCATTGGCGAAGCAGAGTTTGAAGCGACTGCGCAATGCCACCCTTGTTCACGCATGGATCAAGCTCTGGGCAAAGGTGGTTGCGCTGCAATGTTAGGTCATGGCGGACTCTGCGCAAAAATATTAGTCGGTGGCAAAATTAAAATTGGTGATGCGCTGACTCCTTTAGAACAGCCAAGCTAAGCAATACAGATTCAATAATACTCCTCCCACCCTTTTCAAAAACCCTACAGCAATTCATTTCTTGCTAAAATCGCCACCTAGTTCCCAACACTGGCCACCACAACACATGTCTCGTTTCGACTCGATTATTATCGGCGGGGGTGCCGCCGGGCTCATGTGTGCCATCACTGCCGCACAACGTGGTAAAAAAATATTACTGTTAGAACGCTCCAATAAAATTGGCAAAAAAATCCTTATGTCAGGTGGCGGGCGCTGTAATTTCACCAACCTCTTTATTGAAGCCAATAATTTTCTTTGCCAAAACCCCCATTTTTGCAAATCGGCCTTAAGCCAATACACACAATGGGACTTTATCGCTCTAGTAGAAAAACACAATATTCCCTACCATGAAAAAACACTGGGCCAACTGTTTTGTGATCGCACATCAAAAGACATACTCAATATGTTACTTGCAGAATGCAAAGATGCTGGCGTGACAATAAAAACACAATGCAATATCACTGATGTAATACATCGCGACAACAGCTATCAGATCAATACCGAGAACGAACAATATATCAGCGAGAGCTTAGTCATCGCCAGCGGCGGGCTCAGCATTCCTGCGCTCGGCGGTTCAAGTTATGGCTACCAACTCGCCAAACAATTTGAGATACCTTGCCTAGCAACACGTGCTGCCTTAGTCCCCTTCACCTTTAGCGATCACTACAAACCCATTTTCGCAGAACTCTCTGGACTGTCAGTTGATGCCGAAGTCAGCGCTAACAACAACCACTTTCGCGAAGCCTTATTATTTACTCATCGTGGCCTAAGTGGCCCCGCCATATTGCAAACATCAAGCTATTGGCATAACGGTGAAGATATTATTATCAATCTATTGCCCAACGATAATGCAGAAGAATTACTCATTGAGAGCAAACACAAACAATCAAAAAATTTATTACGCAGCCAACTTAGCCATCACCTACCTAAAGCACTGGTATTACAGCTTGAAGAATTATGGTGGCCAAGCTACACAGAACTCCCCTTGGCTGAATGGAACAATAAAAAACTAAAAGAGATCGCAAACAAATTGAATAACTGGACATTGCGCCCTGCCGGAACTGAAGGTTATCGAACTGCAGAGGTCACTATCGGTGGCGTTAATACCGATTACCTCTCATCACGAACTATGGAATCAAAAACTCAAAAGGGATTATATTTTATTGGTGAAGTAGTTGATGTCACAGGACACCTGGGTGGCTTTAATTTCCAATGGGCCTGGTCATCAGGGTATGTGGCGGGGATCAGCGTATAGAGGGCTCTCGTTAAAAAGAAGGAAGAGATAGTGCTGAAACCCTGGATAAGCCCCTGCCCAACCAAAGAAAAATCCAAGCTACTAATTAAATTCATCTGTTTAGAGTGAGCGAACTTCACTCCACATAATTACCCCACCTACCCTTAAACATAGAAAAAATAGTCGTATAGCGCTATGATTCAGCAAGAAAAATTGTGGGCAATATGAAACTTGGCCTTTCAATGTATTAACAAACATATAAGGAAACAATAATGAATATTGCTAATCTAGCCACTCAAATATTTATGAAAAAAATAGGCGCATCGGGCAGTTCTAGCGATATCACCTCTGCATTAACTAATCTTTTAGGTAAAGGTAAAGATGCCGGCAGCGGCGGCGATAGTAGCGGTGATGTTGACATTATGGGAATGATTTCAAAATTTCAGTCAGGAGGTATGAGCAGCATGGTTTCGTCATGGCTTGGCGATGGTGATAACGATAGCATGTCCGCGGATCAAGTCACCAACATGTTGGGTGAATCAAATATTTCTGAGTTCGCCTCAAAAATTGGTGTGGATCCCAGCACCGCACTCAATGGTCTAAAAGATACTATTCCAGATATAGTTGATCAATCCAGCAGCGGTGGCTCACTTTTAGATAGTTTTGGTGGATTGGGCGGCGTGTTAAATATTGCTAAAAAATTCGGGATTGGCCCAGGCAAGTAGTTATTCTCAGGATAACCCCTTATTACACCATGCTTAATGGCTGTTTTGACTTCAGGTTATATCGAAAGATTTTACTACCCCTAAGAGAAAGCAGACCGTGTG
>CAYURS010000155.1:0-3110 GCA_964447165.1 uncultured Thiotrichales bacterium | reverse complement strand
GATTGGGACGCATTAGACCAGCTCAAAGATCAACTTGATGGCGGCAAGCCTGCCAGCTGAGATGACACTAAATTAAACTAAAAATAAAATAATAAAGGGGACAACACATGCCATCAGCCAGTGAACTTTACAACTGGCACACCTACAATAACTACTTAGTAGAAAACAATACTTCCTTCACCAACGGTACCGTTAATCCTCGTTGCTTCACCATAGAATGTTTGTCCAGCCTATCCAGCAAGCTAAACAAACTATGCGTATCTCGCTGCGCTCGACTAATTAAATAATTTGCCACATCATCAGCCAAATCTAAACCGCGTATCTTTGCGCGTTGCTGCAAGGCAACTGTTTTTTCAGTATCCGTTAATACCTGCTGCTCAAAGATTAAACTTGCAGCAAGACGCGATTGAAGATCAGCAAACACATTCAAGTATTGTGGCGAATAACAGCCACTAATCACCATATTCGTATCGCTTACTTTCGCACGATTAAGCAAATGAAACAGGGCTTGTTGCCAGACTCGATCATCAATAATTGCATCAATATCGTCTATGCAAATAAGGCGGCATTGTTCTAACCCTTCACACACTCGACTATCTGGCCGTTGACTGTTTTTTAATGATAACAAAGCAACTGCTTTTCCCTGCCGAACCTGCTGGTTCAATAAGGCATGCAGAAGATGTGTTTTACCACTACCAGCTTCTCCCCAAAAATATAAAGGATGCTCTGCATGTACAGTGCTTAATGCAGAAACAAGTTGCTGGTTTGATGAAGAAGAATAACTATCAAAGTTGAAATCATCACGCAAATGTAAATCTAGTGCTAGTTGTGTCATAGGGAAGACGCCTATTACTGGCTACGGTTAAGCCAGGCTTTTTTGCTCCACACCCAAATGTAATTAATGCCGCTAAGCACAGTGGTTGTAAAGACAATATAAACCAGGGGCGTAATAATGGTTTCTAGCCCGCTTATCAAACTAATTAACAGTACTGCTGCCACTAGCGCTATTTGCACACCTGTATTAATTTTACTGATAATCGATGGTGCCATATCAACGCGGCCAATTAAAACAAAATAGCCCAAGGAACCGATAACAATAATAATATCGCGCAAAATAACGGTCGCAACCAACCAAACAGGCAACAAACCAACCCAGCCAAGAACGAGATAACTGCTAATTAGCAGCGTTTTATCAGCAAGCGGGTCAAGAAAAGTGCCTAGTGTACTAATCCAACCATTACGTTTTGCCAAATAACCATCAACGCCATCAGAAACGCCAGCAATAACAAATAAGACTAAGGCAAAAGCAAGCTGTTGGCGGTACAACAGATAAACGATGGGGAATACCAAGAGTATTCTAAAAATACTAATGAGGTTTGGTATATCGCGTTGTGTCATGGAATTAGCGAATCTCTGATTTATTCTGGACGAAGTAGATTGTGAGCTAAAATATTCAGATTTGACATGCCCTTGGGGTATAAGGCGCGAATCGCACGTAATAGCCAGCTATTGTGCCCTGAGGGAATGTGGCAACATGCCTGAGAAATATTCCTGGGGTGGGAAGATTCGCACCCCGCAGGAAGTGCCCTTGGGGTGCAACGCAGAAGCTGGGTATTTTAGGCGCAAAGTACGAGTTCATGAATAGATCAGAGATTCCTTAGGCTATAACTCAAAATATCGTAATTAAAAGAAAACTGTGTGCCAACATTAGGTCGTAAAACGCTACCACTCTCAATGCTAGCTCTGACATCATCGAGATGACCTTTATAACGTACAATAAAGCTGGCATTGGCACCGCGTACTTCGTGCACGCTAACGCGATCAACAAAGTTTAATGATTCAAGATACGCCAATGTTCTAGCGTAGTCTTCAACACCACTAATATTATTGACGGATAGCGTAACAGTGGCGCGCCGCGTATTATCAATACGGCTTGCATAGCGACGACCCAACCTGTCTGCCAAAGCGTCTATGCCAGCGGCCAATACGGCTGCCTCGTCATCGCCGTCAGCATCCCAAATATCAGTCGAGCCATCTTCATTAAGCAACGACCAATGACTACGCCAAGCACCAGGGACTTGATATAAACGCCCTATTACGGTTACTTCAGGCGCATAGCGAATAGACGCTTGACGGATCACATCACGAAAACCACCCCACACTTCAGCTACAGAAATCAAGGCGCGATCATCAAGATCTAACAACGGCAGGAAATAAGGCACACCGCGCCGCTGCATCGATTTCTCAATCGCATCTTGAATGTGAGGATGGCTATTGGCACCAATCAGTTGGCGTTTATTGGCTTTTTCGACCACCAGCCACATCAATACTGAGGGGCGCTCTGCCTGCCATAACGGCAAATTATTATTGAGTAACAGGTCAGTGACAGCGGTTTCATCAAACTCGACGTTAAGCCACTGCGTACCACCATCATTGTTATAGCCAAACTGACTCAGATAACGCAGGGGCTTGTTAATGGCTTGTTTTACCTGAGCTTCAACCAAGACACTACGACTGCCACTAAGCTTGACTAACACTTGTGCCAATGCGCGTTGTAGTCCACGTTGACGCTCGGCATCGCCCTGATCACTGACAATAACACTAGCACTGTGTAGCCCCGTCACGTTTACTGCATTCACCGTAAAAGAGAGAAATAAGGCAGTAAGCAGGAGTAATGGCAAACGCTTGCAAAGTATCTGATTCATAGCAACATTATAAAGGGTCATAAGGAAAGAGATAAAGAAACTCTCAGGCGCCCTTATACATTGACGACTAATGTTGCGGCAACCTGAGAGTAATCGCTGCACCTTGTAAACGACTGCGACCAATAGTCATCACACCTTTATAAATATTAATAATTTCAGCAGCCGCAGAAAGTCCAATACCCTGACCAGGCGTAGATGTATCGGCGCGCGCGCCACGCTGCAGCACTTGATCAACCATGTCTTCTACAATGCCCCGTCCATCATCTTCAATAACAATGACCACTTCGTCAGGCGCCGAAACATTAATGCTCACCTCAACGCGCTTATGACACCACTTAAAGGCATTATCTAATAAATTACCAAGCAATTCGTAAAGGTCACTTTCATCCATACGAATTTTGACCT
>CAYURS010000154.1:0-3145 GCA_964447165.1 uncultured Thiotrichales bacterium | reverse complement strand
AACCCATGCCTGACAAATTATCAGGATGAAAAATACGCTTAAGCGGGGTACTATTGTTAAACATGTATACTTTTTTCAAACAAAACAAACTACTGCCGGTGATCCTTTTCACTAGCCTGCCATTTTTTGTTTTCACAAATAGCTTTGCTGATGATAAGCCGTTTGCTCCCGAAGCCATCGAGGGCGTAGTTATATTGACGGCAGAAGCCGCTATTGAGATGATTCTTGATAACCCTGATATGGCTATCATCGACTCGCGTAAAAAACTGGAATATGTAAAAGGTCATATCGAAGGTGCAGTGAGTCTGCTTGATACTGAAATGACAGAGCACGACTTAGAGTACATTGTGACAAACAAGGAAAGCGCTATTCTGTTTTATTGTAATGGCGTACGCTGCCTGAGAAGTTCAAATGCTATCGTCAAAGTACAAAACTGGGGATACAGTCATATCTACTGGATACGCGGTGG
Source organism: uncultured Thiotrichales bacterium (assembly GCA_964447165.1). Taxonomy (GTDB): domain Bacteria; phylum Pseudomonadota; class Gammaproteobacteria. The sequence goes on along the minus strand of CAYURS010000154.1, from coordinate 2,676 downwards.
CTGGAAAGAGTGGTCTAAAAAACGCCTGCCTGTCGTTACGGAATGACCCACTGTAATGATCGTGAGCACTGTTTCATTTGTTTATATTTAAGCAACTACGTTTTAAGCTGTTATGTTTTATCTTCCCATCCTGATCAACTGAAACTTGATTAGCTGAAACCTGATTAGCTGAAACAATGAAGATTAAAACCCTCTCAATAAAAACGGCAACCATTGCCATCTTTGCGATGATCGGTATTGTCGCTATCATACTGTCATTGCTTGCCGGTTCTTATTTCAAGCAGTCTGCACTCAACGCACAAATGCACAGCCTTACCCGTGTGATCGAAGTCGCCAGCGAGGAGATGCAACAACGTTTACGACAACGAAGTTTTGATCTGGGCTCGACACTTGCGCACAGTAAAAAACTGGTGACGGTATTTAATGCTGTGATACACAACGCCCCTGTTGATCAATTAATTGATCAACTTAATGACCCTATCGTCAATGGTTTTGCTGGTTTCTCCGAAATCAATCTGGTGAAACTGCGTGTTTATGATCTTGAACTAAATTTTATCGCGGAGAGTAGTGCTGGAGCATCGGGCATCGAACAGCAACTGCCCTCCTATCTGGCAGAGTTAATCGCCTCACGCCCAAAACAGGACAAACTTAAAGGTATCGATGCCCTGTGGTTATCCGCCGTCAGGCCGTTGCATTCATTGGTTATTCCTCTCGGTGGTTTACGTCCTGTTGGCTTTCTTGAAGTGATTGTTGACCCTTTATTCAATCTTGAAGCGATTGCCAATATTACCCAAACACCTGTCAACGTCTATGCCATGTCTGGTGAACTTGTTAGCACCGTGAATCGTGGCAGCGCTGAAGAATATCTACCCGTTGAATACTTGCTAAATACTTCAGATGGCCAACCCGCTTTTCGCATTGTTGGGATGGAGAATGTTGAGGAACTCTATCAGGAAATGGCGCGTATTCGCACAGTAACGGTGTCGGGTTTTCTCCTGTTAGTTCTTGCCACATTGTTACTGGCCATGTGGCTGTTCTCACGTTTTATGTTGTCGCCCGTTGATGCCATGGTAAAAAATATGCGTAAGGTGGCACAGGGCAAATTCGACCTTGTGGAAAATCGCACTGCACTAAGAGAATTTCATGAGCTGACAGCCACCTTCAATACCATGGCCCGTCAGGTACGAATGCGCACCAACGATCTTGAGCGCCTACTGGATCTAGATGAGAGCGCCATACTGTGTCTCGACAAAGATAATGAAATGGTATTTTTTAACCGTGCCGCAGCATCGCATTTCGGTTATACACCTGAAGAAATCAACGACCTTGATCTGGCTGATCTGTTTGTCGATGATATGGTGTTGATGACAGAAAAAGCAGGATCGCCTGCCGATGGCAAAATAAATACCACACTGGAATGTCGCTGCAAAGATGGCCAGACTTTCAATTGTGATGTAGTGATCAATACACTTGATGTGATGGGACAACAGGGTCATGCAATTGCACTGAGAGAGAAAACAGAAAGCGCAACAAGTTCACAGCAAAGCGAACAACGTCAGGACGCAGTAGAACAGTCACTCGCTAGCCTACTGGAATTTGCAAAAAATAACCCGTCGCTAGTACTGGGCCTGGGTAACCTGGGTGAGGCGGCCAACGGCGAAACAAGTGCGGATAAGACACAGCTACGACAGCAGGCAGTCAGCATAATGAATCTCTCGCTTGCTATCTGGGAAAGTGAACTGAGCAAATCCAAACTCGCATTGGCAGAGCAAAGCGGCATCTGGCCAGTGTATATCGATAAGTCCACACCAACCACTCGTACCATGGATAAATATCTCAGTCTGGAAAGCTGCCCCAGGAACCCGCGCAGCAAACGCGTTATTGATACCGCTGAATTTGTTCTGCGTAAACTTCCCGATGACTGTGTCACTGCGAAAGAGAGACTGCAAACTTCATTGGATGTTTATCGAACATTATTGTCAGGTGTAATTCCAATAAAGAATTAGACTACCAGGTGGAATCGTTAAACCCAACCACCGTCATTGCGAGCAAAGCGCGGCAATCTCCCAAATGGCTGCGCGAAACATCATGGGATTGCCGCGCTTCGCTCGCAATGACATGGCCTTTTCCGCTTCGAAACAAAGCCATTAAGTAACATGTCACTTCCATTTCTTAACACCTTCCTCCTTAACCGTTTGATTTTTTACATGGTATTTATAAACGAACGAAAATGAACGAACAAGATACTGGCGTCAAAGGAACTTCTCGAATTATGATAGAGCAGTGAAAATAGCCGCCTGTTCCGTTTAGCCTTAACCACGTGATGGTCTGGCAGTAACAACTGACTATGACAAACGAATTTAAAATGTATCTAAAGAGAGAGGGTTAGATAAATGATAAAAATAATTTCATCGAAGCACATAATTTGGGGGTTCATTCTCTCCTTACTCATGCTGGCAGGCACGGCGCAAGCCAACAACCCCCGTGGTGCAGCAGCAACGCCGGGCGATTCAGAAGTAATCGCTAACACCGGTTATCAACACACCCTGTTCGACAGTGCCGAAGACAAATGCCAGCACTGTCATAACGATCTTTACGATACCTGGACTCAGTCAGGTCACAGTCAAGCCTGGACGGGATCTATCTTCCAGGGGCAGTTTCAGAATGTGATACGCG
>CAYURS010000153.1:0-3156 GCA_964447165.1 uncultured Thiotrichales bacterium | reverse complement strand
CTTGATGCAATAGATTGCCAGATAACGAGTGGTGTTTGGTATGTTAGCTAAGGAATCTCTAAATCACTTATAGTTTGAACGATGAGTGGCACTAGCAGATGCCTCGCTCCCTGGCGAGAAATGCGGCCTAGATTGATAAATTCAGCTCTTTAATTTTGCGTGTCAGCGTATTACGCCCCCAGCCTAAAAGTTGCGCGGCAACCTGCCTTTTCCCACCTGAGTGTCGTAAGGCCGTTTCGATCATAATGCGTTCAAATTCTGGCATGGCTTGCGCCAGTATTTGTTGGTCACCTTGAGCTAGTTTTAATTCTGCCCAGCGACGTAATATCTGTTGCCAGTTTTGTTCGCTACCGTTGTTAGTTGATTCCAGCTCTGTTTCTTTTTTCAATTCTTGCGGCAAATCTTCAATGCGTACATTTTGACCCGGAGTCATTACTGTTAGCCAGCGACAGGTATTTGCAAGTTGCCGAACGTTGCCGCGCCAATCGAGGCATATGAGTAAATCACGCGCGCTTTTTTCGAGAACTTTGCTAGCAACTTTAAGTTCGCGGGCAGCAATTTTAAGGAAATGTTCTAACAGCAAGGGGATGTCTTCACGGCGCTCGCGCAGTGAGGGAATGTGCACACGAATCACATTGAGACGATGAAATAAATCTTCGCGAAAGCGGCCTTCGTTAACTAAGTCTTCAAGGTTTTGATGGGTTGCTGCGATAATACGAACGTCTACTTTGATTGGGGTGTGACCACCAACACGATAGAACACACCGTCAGCCAGTACACGTAATAAACGTGTTTGCAGTTCACTTGGCATATCGCCGATTTCATCGAGAAACAAGGTACCGTTATCCGCTTGTTCAAAGCGTCCTTTACGTTGGTTATTGGCGCCAGTGAATGCACCACGCTCGTGGCCAAACAACTCAGATTCTAATAAGTCACGTGGAATAGCCGCCATATTCAAGGCGATGAATGGCCCACTAGCACGTGGACTATGTCGATGTAATGCGGCGGCAACGAGTTCTTTACCGGTTCCGGTTTCACCGTTAATTAATACGCTCACACTAGAGCGCGATAAGCGACCAATCGCACGAAAGACCTCTTGCATGGCCGGCGCTTCACCGATAATTTCACTAGGGTGTTCACTGGGGTGCTCAGGTACTGATTTTAATTGTGGGGTTTTTGTATTTTGCTGTTGTTCAACGGCGTGTTGGACTAATTCAATTGCATCATCAATATCGAAGGGTTTAGCCAGGTATTCAAAAGCACCACCACTATAGGCTGATACCGCACTATCAAGATCAGAATGCGCGGTCATAATGATGACCGGTAATTCTGGGTAGCTGTTGTGTATGCTCTCTAGCAGGTCAAGGCCGCTCATGCCCGGCATACGGATATCGGCAATGATGGCGTCGGGTGTTTGCAGTGTTAATTTTTCTAGCACATTATTGGCATTGTCAAAGGTTGTGACACTCATTTGCGCACGGGTTAATGCTTTTTCTAACACCCAACGGATTGATCGGTCATCGTCGATCACCCAAATATTAGTCGTGCTCATGTTCTGTCTCCCCTATTTTCAAGGGCAAGGTGATACTGAAAACAGTATTTTCAGGTTCGCTGGTGCATTCGATAGCGCCACCGTGCTGATGCAATAGTGATTGCGCAATAGAGAGACCCAAACCGCTGCCATTGCCGCTCATACTGACCATGGGGTAAAAGATTTTTTCGACCATATTGGAGGCAATGCCCGGACCGTTGTCGTGAATTTTCAGGCGTAATATAAGCTTATGCTGTTTGCCACCGATAGTGATGTGGCGATCTGTACGTGTACTAAAGGTAATGGTGCCATCACCTTGTAAGGCTTGTGCCGCATTGCGTGTAATGTTAAGGACAACCTGCACCATTTGGTCAGCATCGACATACAGCAGCGGAATGCTGGGATCGTAATCACGCTTAATAATGAGCTTGTCTTGTGCCTCAGCAAGTACCAGTGTGCGCACATGTTCGAGCACCTGGTGAATATTGATTGCTTCTTTATGCGGCAATGTATTGGGGTCTAGCATACGGTTAAGCAGGTTTTTCAGCCGATCTGCTTCACTGATAATAACGTCGGTATATTCTTTTAAAGCCGGGTCAGGCAATTCGGTTTCAAGTAGTTGTGCTGCTCCACGTAAACCGCTTAAAGGGTTTTTAATCTCATGGGCAAGGCCACGTACGACTTCGCGTGAAATTTCGTATTGCGCGAGGCGATGTGCTTCACGCGTGATTTGTGCGTGTCGGTCGATATCATTTAGTTCTAGTAATAAACATTGTTTGCCTGCTGTTTGGCCAAAAGGCGTCACCGTGTAGTCGATGGCGATATCGTGTGTGCCATTGACTGGGAAGGTGGCTTGATACTCAGTAAACATATGTCCTTGCGCTAACGCATTCTTAAGTTTTTCAGTGAACTCAGTTGCTCGTGGCATGAGTTGGCTAAGCAGCATACCTTCCGCTTGCTTACGACTTATTGCTAGTAGGTTTTCACCTGCTGGGTTAATGAACAGCAGTCTTAGCTCTTCATCAAAAGCCAGTACCGCTGTACTCAGGTTATCGAGAACCGGCCAAAGCAGGTTTAATGCAGTTTGAGAGCGAGGCATATCATGACGAGTGTAATTTGATAACCAGCTTGCTTGCTTCCTTGCCGTTTGTAAGGAATTTTTATTATGGCGTTTTTGCCTTCAAGTTAGAGTTTAAAAGTCTTTAAATATCAATATGTTAAAAAAATCATATTTCCTGTACCGCAAAATTCTGACTTAAAGAGAGTGTTTAATCATAGCGCTCATTGCACCATGATAGTGCATATTAGCAGGCAGGGGAAATGCAGAGCATAATAATGTGCGGGTTTGTAACGGCGGTCGAGCCTGCTTATTGACTTACAGGCGGCGTATTGTTGGCTGGGTTGCGTGGATTGGCTGGCGCGAAAATAGAAGCACGTTTAACGTGAATGGTGACGCTATTGCTTGAAAGCTGAACAATATCGCCGCGTTGATTAATAATCACCGCGCGAACACTGTGGCTACCACGATCAAGGTTGCTCAGGCCGACACTGCTTGCTGATGTGGCATAGCCGAGCTGGCCACCATCGACTAATGCCGACAAGCGATGGCCGCTCTTTACGCGCAA
>CAYURS010000152.1:1220-3162 GCA_964447165.1 uncultured Thiotrichales bacterium | reverse complement strand
CGGCCGAGGCTATAGCGAGAGATATAGGCACTGGCTTGGTCTTCTATGGTGGCGTTCATAGATTGATGGTTTTCTGGCAGGTAGTCCATGCGTGCGGAGATGACGCGTGTAGTGCCTTCGATAAGTTCATTGGGACGGCTACGTTTGGTGCCATGGCGTTGCATATAGTCCATTTCGCCGTGCATACCGTCGTTGAGCCAGTTCAGTAGATGCTGTTCATCATCATGCAAATCGATATCAGTGATGCCGATTTGTTGGAAGCCGAGCTCTTGGCCCCAGCGTTTTATGTCTGCGGCGAGTTCAGCCATATCTACACTATTATTTGTTTCAGTACTCATAGGCGTTATGATACCGCGCATGACAACACTACCCGAAGCTTTATATAGCGCCGAGCAAGCCCGTGAGTTTGATCGGCTGGCGATTGAGCAGCACCAAATACCTGGCTACCAATTAATGCAGCGGGCCGGTATGTCCGCCTATCGTTGTTTGCAAAAACATTGGCCGCAGGCTGAAAAGGTTTTGATCGCTTGTGGTCCTGGCAATAATGGTGGTGATGGCTATGTGCTGGCGCGTTTGTGTCAGGAGTCGGGTTTATCTGTTCTAGTATTGACGTTGGGTGATACGCAATCGCTCAAGGGTGATGCGCTGACTGCTTATAACGACGCGGTGGCAGGTAGTGTCACTATTGAACCATATCAAGCTAATGTTGATTTGTCGGCGTATGAGGTCATTGTCGATGCGCTATTCGGCATTGGTTTGCAGCGGTCTTTAGAAGGTGATGCCAAGGCGTTTGTTGAAAAAATCAACGCTGCCAGTTATAAATCGGGTGATGAGTCGGGTGCCTTCGTGTTTGCAATTGATATTCCTTCCGGTTTATTGGCAGACACAGGTATGCCTGCTGGCGTTGCTGTTATAGCCGATGTTAGCTTGAGTTTCATTGCTTTAAAGCAAGGCATGTTTACCGGTTTGGCTGCGGATTATTGTGGTGAAATTGAGTTTGATGAGTTGGATGTTCCGACAGGGGTTTATGCGGATTATTCGCCCGCTGCGTGCCGTTATCTAGGTAATGACATTACTATGCTATTGGCGCCGCGTAAGCGTACGACGCATAAAGGCCAGTGTGGCCACACGCTATTAGTCGGCGGCAAGATTGGTCATGCTGGTGCGATTCACATGGCCGCAGAGGCAGCCTTACGTGTGGGTTCTGGCTTGGTGACGGTCGCGACACATAGAAACAATGCGGTGGCTATATCAACTACTCGTCCAGAGATTATGGCTTTTGGTATTGATAAGGCGCAGGTATTAAAGCCATTGATGGAGCAAGCCAGCGTCTTTGTTGTGGGTCCAGGTATGGGCGTTGGTGGTATGGCAACTGATTTATGGCATCGCCTTTTAAATTGTGGCAAGCCGGTAGTTATGGATGCCGATGGTTTAAATATACTTGCGACAAATATTAAAAATTACACTAACTGGATTTTGACCCCCCATCCTGGTGAGGCAGGGCACTTGTTGGGTATCAAAACATCTGAAATTCAAGCAGATCGTTATGCCGCAGTTAAGGCTATTCAGAAACGCTACGGCGGTGTGGTAGTGCTTAAGGGTAGCGGTACATTGATCTGTGATCAGGACGGGAGCATCAGTGTTGTTAATGCGGGTAACCCAGGCATGGCCTCAGGGGGCATGGGCGATGTGTTGGCGGGTGCTATTGGTGGTTTATTGGCGCAAGGCTTATCATTACGAGATGCTGCGCGCGCAGGTGTTTGGTTGCATGCGAGCGCTGCCGATAATGCGGTAAAAGTCGGTGAGAGGGGGTTGTTGGCAACTGACTTATTGCCACATCTAAGGCGCTTAGTAAACCCTCGGACGAAGCCTTGAGCGAGGTATCTACGGGTAAATCCATGAAGGTGTTGGAGTTGCACTCAGATTCTGCAACGACAACTGA
>CAYURS010000152.1:0-1120 GCA_964447165.1 uncultured Thiotrichales bacterium | reverse complement strand
GACACGTATGCGTATGAGTCTGCCGAAAGGCTCGGTTGGGTTTGTTGAGAAAATGCGTAGCGCTGAACGTAATACCACTGATTTGCGTATTGTTTTAGATACCAACAAATCAGTTAAGCCAAAGACATTTTTGTTAACACCTAACAAAACTTATGGACACCGATTGGTTGTTGATTTATATGAAAAGTCAAAAGATTTCTCTAGCAAATCAAAGAAATTAAAACCAGTAAAACAGATCACTAACAACAGCTTGCGAGATGTGGTTATTGCCGTTGATGCAGGCCATGGTGGCGAGGATCCGGGTGCATTGGGGCGTAAGGGCACACGTGAAAAAGATGTGGTGTTGGCTATTGCACGTGAGCTGAAGAAAAAAATTGACGCGCAGCGTGGTATGCGTGCGGTGTTAATACGTGATGGTGATTATTACATTAAGCATCGACGTAGAATGGATATTGCGCGCCAGGCCAAAGCAGATTTGTTTATTTCTATTCATGCCGATGCGTTTAAAGATCGTCGCGCAAAAGGCGCTTCGGTATATGTATTGTCTGAGCGAGGTGCGAGCTCGGAGGCCGCGAAATGGTTGGCACAACAAGAAAACCAGGCTGACTTGGTCGGCGGTGTTAGTCTTGATGACAAAGATCCGCTGACGAAAAAAGTGTTATTGGACTTGTCGCAAAATGCAACACTGGAAGACAGCTATAGCAGCGCAAGAGAGGTATTGCGTGCTATGGGTGAAGTAACGCGTTTGCATAGCAGAGAGGTGCAACAGGCGGGTTTTTTGGTATTGAAGGCGCCTGATATTCCATCAATTTTGATTGAGACAGCGTATATTTCTAATCTGGCTGAAGAGAGAAACCTGCGTAGCAAGGCTTACCAGCGTAAGTTGGCGACGGCGATTGTCGCTGGGCTTAAGCGTTATTTCGAGCAGTCTCCACAGCCAGGCACCTTATTAGCATCAGTGGCAAGATCAACGCGCCATACAATCTCGCGTGGTGAGACCTTATCGCTGATTGCGAGTCGCTATCAAGTTAGCCTGAGAAGTCTCCGTGTGACCAACAAGCTGGCCAGCGATAAGATTCGTATTGGTCAGGTTCTCGTTATTCCCCGCGGAACCTGATTT
>CAYURS010000151.1:0-3179 GCA_964447165.1 uncultured Thiotrichales bacterium | reverse complement strand
ACTACAGCGGCAAATGGGGTCAGCTACTGGCGCGTGCGCAAGATTTTCAAACCATTGATGACACCATTGCTGGCATCAATCGCCCTTATAAACGACTACCACAATTACTCTATAGCACCGCACTACCTTCCTACCGCAACATCACATCACACTTACGCAGCGAATGGGTGCAATTTGATCGCGACAACAGTGTCACGGCGTCACGCCTTGATATTCAACCCACGCTGGGCCGCCGCTACAGCCGATCATGGGGCTTTTTTGAGCCTAAACTGAGTTTACGTCATACGCAATTCTCACTCGATGACCAAGCGCCTGGCGTAGACAGCAACCAGACACGGACTCTACCCATCAGCAGCCTCGATGGTGGCTTATATTTCGACAGACCACTCTCTCTAGGTAAACGCGCCTTTATTCATACCATTGAGCCGCGCTTGTTTTACTTACACGTGCCGTTCAAAAACCAAGATGATATACCCATCTTTGATACTGGTCTTAATGACTTCACCTTTGAACAACTGTTCCGTGATAATCGTTTTTCCGGCGGAGACCGCGTTGGTGACGCCAACCAGCTCGCATTAGCTATCACCTCACGCCTAATCGATGATGAAAGCGGTGATGAATTGGTGCGGCTCGCCTTGGGCCAAATTCACCATTTTCGTGACCGTGAAGTCACCCTTAACGGTGGCGCAATAGATACCGATAACACCTCTGATTTTATTGCCCGCATCGATGCCTCCCCTAACGGGCGCTGGCGTGTCAGTGGTGAATGGCAATGGGATCCTGATGGCAACGACTCGGTCAAGACCGTCGCTAGCCTGCAATACCGCCCAGCGCATGATCGCGGCCTTAACATTTCTTACCGCTCCCGAGATCCCTCGGTTGCCGCAATCTTGGGTACACCAGTATTGGAGCAAACCGATGTCTCTTTTTTCTGGCCATTAAATAAGCGTTGGCGCGCTGTTGGTCGCTGGAACTATTCCCTCGATCGCAGTCAAACACTAGAATCCTTTGCCGGTATCGAATATGAGCAGTGCTGCTGGCGCTTATCCTTCGTCAGGCGCGAGTTCATTAACGATATTAACGCCAGCGACCCAAGCAATACTGCCTTTCTTGTGCAGCTAGAACTAAAAGGCCTCACCAGCATTGGCGGCCGCATCGATAGCTTGCTCGAAAATGGTATCCTTGGCTATCAACGATAAAGGTTTTTTTACAATGCAACACCGCTATTTCCATGCGCTCTCGGGGCATACTGTTTTTCACCTTGGCTTACGTGTGCCACTTGCCCTCGGAATACTACTTGCCGGTATAGTCAGTTTTATTGGCTCAGCACACTCCGCTGACAAGGCGATCCCACTTGATAGCATCGTCGCCGTCGTTAACGATGACATTATCACCAGTACCGAGCTAGGTGCCGAAGTCCAACGCGTTAGTCAAGAACTGCGCCGCCGTAATACCCAGGCACCTAGCCTGGATGTCTTGCAAAAACAGGTGCTAGAACGCCTGGTGAACCGTAGAATACAATTGCAAACTGCCAAACGCGCCAATATCGTCGTCGATGATGAAAGCTTAAACCGTGCGCTGACCAATATTGCCGCCGAAAGTAATTTGACCTTATCGCAGTTTCGCCAGGTGTTAGTCCGTGACGGCATTAGCTTTGAGAAATTTCGTGAAAACATACGCGATGAAATTACCTTAAACCGTTTTTACCAACGCCAAATTGATAGCCGTGTTTCCGTCAGCGATGCTGATATCGCTGCCTTTCTTGAAACTCAACAAACGCAGGGCAATATTAGCGTCGACTATCAGTTAGGTCATATTCTCATCGCTATACCTGAAAACGCCAGCGCAGAAGAAGTCACCTCAGCGCGCGAAAAAGCTGAAGTCATTGTCACACGACTAACACAAGGTGCTAATTTTGCTGAAACAGCAGTCGCCGAATCGGATGGTAGCACCGCGCTCGATGGCGGTAATCTTGGTTGGCGTGCAGCGAATGAGTTACCCACTTTATTTGCGCCTGTTGTACCGAGCATGACCAAAGGTGATATCAGCAATGTCATCAAAAGCACCAGTGGCTTCCATATTATAAAGCTGCTTGATACACGCGACACCGATACGCAAATCGTTGAACAAACCCAGGCACGCCATATCCTCGTTGCCAACAGAGACCGCAGCGTCGATGAAGCACTAGTGTTTGCGCAAGCACTACATCAGCGCCTCGTCAACGGCGAAGACTTTGCCCTGCTGGCAAAAGAGCACTCGGATGATCTTGGCTCAGGGAAAGAAGGTGGCAACCTTGGCTGGGTCAACCCTGGCGCCACTGTCGCGCCTTTTGAAAAAGCAATGAACACATTGGCCGTTGGAGAAATGAGCGAACCCATCGAAACTCAATTTGGTTGGCACATTATTCATGTCAGTAATCGTCGTGATTTCGATGCAACAGAAACGGTGAAAAAAAACCGTGCGCGCAACATCGTGCGCCAACGTCGTATTGAAGAAGAGCGCCGAACGGAGCTACGTCGACTGCGTGATGACTCCTACGTCGAGTTGCGCCTCTAAGTAACCTCCCATGTTAGGTCATGGATACAGCCGAATGACTAATATATTCATCTAACCCAGCAAACTAAAGACTCCCTGACATTTCAACACCAGCAAATAAAAACCATCTATGAGGACATATAAACGTATCGTCATTACCCCTGGCGAGCCTGCCGGTATTGGTCCTGACATCTGCCTTGCCTTGGCACAAAAAGCAAGTGATCACGAACTTGTTTTTATTGCCGACCTTGCGCTAATGCAAAAACGCGCAGCAATACTAGACATGAAACTCAACATTCACCCAGCCGAGTTATCACAAGCTGTAAAACCACAACGCGCTGGCAACGTCTCCATCCTGCACCAACCCTTACTGAGTGAAAACCAATGCGGCCAACTCAATGTTGCCAATGCTAGCTATGTCTTATCGTGCCTCAATGAAGCTGCTGATGGTTGCCTTAACGGGCGCTACGACGCCTTGGTTACTGGCCCCCTACACAAAGGCATTATTAATAATGCTGGCATTGCCTTTAAAGGGCATACAGAATACCTGGCAGAGAGAACCCACGCCGAGCTACCGGTCATGATGCTAGTAGGTGGCAAACTACGGGTAGCACTTGTCACCACACATCTGCCCTTGTCACAAG
>CAYURS010000150.1:0-3190 GCA_964447165.1 uncultured Thiotrichales bacterium | reverse complement strand
CCCGACACATTGATGGGTGTGACCTATCTGGCTATCGCACCGAGCCATCCCTTGGCGTTAGCCGCCGCTAAAGAGCGCCCTGCAGTACAAACCTTTATTGAAAAATGTAAGCGTATGCAAACATCCGAAGCCGCTATGGAAACAATGGATAAGGAGGGCGTCGACACTGGCATAAAAGTCACGCACCCCCTAACTGGTAGTTTGCTTCCGGTTTACGCCGCTAACTTTGTATTGATGAGCTACGGCAGTGGCGCAGTCATGTCAGTGCCTGCTCATGACCAGCGTGATTGGGAGTTTTCACAGAAATACGGTTTACCTGTTAGACAAGTTATTACCAAAACGAGTGGTGATGAGGTGGATCTTACCAGTGCCGCCTATACCGATAAAGGCATATTGATTAATTCAGACAGTTTTGATGGTCTTGATTTTGACAAAGCCTTTACCGCTATTGCCGAGGTACTTGAAATCAAAGGCAGCGGTCAGCGTAAAACCAATTATCGATTACGTGACTGGGGCGTATCGCGTCAACGCTATTGGGGCGCACCCATTCCGATGGTGATTTGCGATGGTTGTGGTGATGTGCCAGTACCCATAGATCAGTTGCCAGTAACGCTGCCTGAAGATGTCGCTTTGGTGGAAGGTAGTGGTTCACCATTGGCACGTATGCATGAGTTTTATGCAACGGATTGCCCAGGCTGTGGTAAACCAGCAAAACGTGAAACCGACACCTTTGATACGTTTATGCAGTCATCGTGGTATTACGCGCGCTATACCTGTCGTGATAATGACAAGGCAATGCTGGATAGCCGCGCTGATGAATGGCTGCCAGTGGATCAATATGTGGGCGGCATCGAGCATGCCATTCTACATTTACTCTATGCGCGTTTTTATCACAAGTTGTTGCGTGATGAAGGCTTAGTCACTTCCGACGAACCTTTCAAACGTTTGTTGACGCAGGGCATGGTGCTTAAAGACGGTAGTAAAATGTCAAAGTCGAAAGGCAACACCGTTGACCCTCAAGCCCTCATAGAACGTTATGGCGCAGACACAGTACGTTTATTCACCATGTTTGCAGCGCCGCCGGAGCATTCGTTGGAATGGAATGACGCTGCCGTTGAAGGTTCCTACCGTTTTCTTAAGCGCCTTTGGCGGTTATTGTTTGAAGAGTCAGCAAATCAAAATTTGCGTAACAATATTGAGCGGATAGCGTCGGCTGATTGGTCAATCTTGGGTGTTGTCATTAAAAAACAGCGTTTTGAGCTGCATAGTTTGCTTGAACTGGCCAATCGCGATATGGCTAAGTATCAATTTAATACCGTGGTTGCCAGCGCCATGAAAATGGTTAACTTGCTTGCGCAGTGGCCACAAGAAAATGATACAGATAATAATGGTGCGGATTTGGCTCGCTGCGAGGCAGTGACGATATTGCTGCGCATAATTGCACCGATAGTGCCGCATATTGCCCATACCTTGTGGCAGCAGATTGGCCATGATGGTGATATCCTTGATGCAGGCTGGCCGCAGGTTGATAGCGCTGCGTTAATCAGTGATGAAATTGAACTGGTGGTGCAAGTGAACGGTAAATTACGCGATCGTATTACAGTAGCCGTCGGCGCATCGAATGATGTCATAGAGCAGTCGGCGTTGGCCTCTGATAACGTTGCTCGTTTTGTTGAGGGTAAGCAGATAAAGAAAATTATTATTGTGCCTAAGCGCTTAGTGAATATCGTCATCGGGTGAATATCGTTGTCACTAACTAGATTATTTTTATTGTTGGTATTATCAGCGGCGCTTGTGGCCTGTGGCTATCAACTGCGCGGCCTGCAAAATAACAATGTTGAGCTTGCTGTTTCATCGGTGTATTTAACCGGTGGTGAGCAAGATGCACCCTTGCTTAGCTTGTTAAAGCAGCGTTTGCAGCAAGCAAATGTTGCCCAAGTTGCGGGGCATGAGTTGGCTGATGTCAGCCTCAATTTGGATTCGATCTCACGTTCGCGCCGCGTCTTGTCAGTGAATAGTGCAGCCAAAGTCTCTGAATACGAATTGCATTATTCAGTAAGCTATCAAATCACCGTGTTAAAAAATGGGCTAGAAGGCGAGCCTAGGCAACGTAGCGCAAGTGCGCGTCGCGATATTACCTTTGATGAAAACCAGGTATTGGCTAAAGCCGAAGAAGAGGAGCGACTTTACCAAGACATGCGTAGTGATGTTATTAACACGATTTTGCGTGTTTTACAGCGTGTAGAGTTGGCGCCAACAGTTGTTGAGTGACCTAGCTCAGTAATATTTCCCCAGGCGAGTTTAATACAATGAAAATTGATGCGCGGCAGTTATCGGCGCACTGCAAAAACTCTTTATTACCTTGTTATATTGTGTCAGGTGATGAACCTTTATTGGTGCAAGAGGCTGCCGACCAATTACGTCAGGCCGCTGTCGCGCAAGGTTTTGATTCGCGTGACGTTCACCACGTAGAAACGGGGTTTGACTGGCCAAGCCTAGCAGCAGCGGCCGATGCCCTATCTTTGTTTTCTAATCGTCGATTAATCGAGCTACGTTTTAGTAAACCGACACCAGGCAGTGCTGGTTCACAGGCCTTGCGTGAGCTGGCGCAACGTATGCCTGCGGATACAGTCTTTTTACTTATCATGCCTAAATTCGATGCTAAGGTAAAAACATCTGCCTGGTTTAAAGCGTTGGATAAAATCGGCGCACTGGTGCAGATATGGCCGTTAGAACGACGTCAGTTAGGCCAATGGTTGTCAGCGCGAATGCAGCAGCAAGGGCTTGTGGCGGATCAAGATGCCATTTGCTTATTGGCCAATTACGTCGAAGGTAATTTGCTTGCTGCTGCGCAGGAAATTGATAAACTTGCCCTGATCGTAGCCGATGGCACCCAAGCTGATCAGTGTATTACGCTGCGCTTGATGGAAGATAGTATTAGTGACAACGCACGTTTTGATGTCTTTGGCCTGGTTGATAGTGCGTTAGCAGGCGACAGTGCGCGCGTGCAGCGTATGATAGCGATGTTGGAACAAGAGGGTATCGCGGCCACGCTGGTTTTATGGGCCTTATCACGAGAGTTACGTACGCTGGTAAAATTAGCTGGGAGAACAGACCCTGCTGGCCATGTAGAGGTTAATGTTGCACGTTCACTCGGTGTCTGGCAAAAACGGCTGCCTTTGGTCGGTGC
>CAYURS010000149.1:0-3203 GCA_964447165.1 uncultured Thiotrichales bacterium | reverse complement strand
TCCCAAAATGGCGTATGCACTAAAATAATGGGGATTCGGCGCGTCTTGCCTGTTTGCACCAGGGTCAATATCTCGGCCAGTTCATCAAGCGTGCCGAAGCCGCCAGGTAACACCACATAAGCCGAGGCATATTTTACAAACATGACTTTACGTGAAAAAAAATGGCGAAAACTTAACGATACATCCTGGTAAGGGTTGCCACTTTGCTCATGGGGCAGTTGAATATTCAACCCAATGCTGGGTGATTTACCAGCAAAAGCACCTTTGTTCGCAGCCTCCATAAGACCAGGGCCGCCGCCACTGACCACACTAAACCCCGCATCAGACAAACCGCGAGAGATTTTCTCCGTCAACGCATAATAGGGGTGATCCGTCGCTGTACGCGCCGAACCAAAGATACTGACCGAAGGCTTGATCAACACCAAACGCTCAAAGCCTTCGACAAACTCGGCAATGATTTGAAAAATCTTCCAGCTTTCCCGATGTAACATGGCATCGTTAATAGGCTGTAAGCGAAAATCAGCAGATTTGGTTTTATCATCCATCAGCAAACCACCTCAAGATATCGACATAGATCGTTTTATCATACACATAACAATCAGTGCTGTTATAAAATGATAGCGGCGGTCTAATATGAAAAAATAGAGGGAGTAGAGAAGGAATAAGTGTGCGCCACCTGCTCGGTAGCGCACACAAAGGCACAACTTACCAATAAACTAAACTTAATGCAGCGGTTTACCCAAAGTTGCCTGATAACCTTCTATGAATACCCAACCGGTTTTCTCAGCAGGTGTATGACAACCCTGGCAGCTTTCTTCAAAACTGGATGCGACATTTTTTGTTGGATCCTCAGTTTTGAACTCCGCCCAGCCCCAACCCTTGGCCCAAAGTGGGTTCTTGGGGAAACGATTCGTACTGTCTTTAATCATGACAAACCAAAAACGCGTCTCACTATTTTGATAACTCACGTTTGCACCGGTCGTATAGTCGCCCGAATTGTGCTTACGCAACTCTTTAACTAAGGTTGCACCATCAGGAAACTTGCCTGTTCTACGATAGACTTCTACGGTTTCAGCTTCAGTATAAACATCGTGAAAACCGCTAACATCCCCTTCGGGTACAAACCACGAACCCAGATGAACCATGGTTTTACGTGGGTCTTCCGGTAAATAAATCCTGCCTTTGTCATCAACATACTTGGAAAACGACGTGTCGATAGCAAATACCGGGCTTGCCGACAGGGCCAATAATAAAGACAAGCCCATTAATTTAGTGCGTTTGAAAACCATTTTATAATCTCCTCTTTTCATCCAATCATGTGTATGACTCTTAATGATGCACACCCTGAGTGACTGTGGGAGCTACGATAGCACGGCCGATTCAAATACCCCGTGGCTGGAACGCTGTTTTTCTTGTCCAATCGTCCAGGATGGGTAAAAATAGCGCTATGCCTACCACTGAAATCGACATTCTAAGCCAGGTACTGCGCTCTATTCGTCTGCGCGGGAGTATCTTTTTTTACTCCAAGCTCTCTGCACCCTGGGGTATGACACTGACCACAACAGCGCATCCGCGTTTTCATATCGTGCTTGAAGGCAGCTGCTGGCTACAGGCAGACGATATGCCAAAACCCATACAGATGCATGCGGGTGACTTTGTACTATTAACCCACGGCAGTGCACACTGGATTGCCGATAACCCCGACAGCGACCGTATCGCCAGCGAAACTGCTGCCGCTGCATACGAAAAGGGTGAACCTTTATTTAGCGGTAACAAAATCAGCACACGTCTATTATGTGGGCGCTTCCACTTTGACACACGTAGCCAGCACCCACTCATCACAACATTACCCGCCAATATTCGTATGACCCATGTTGGCACAACAGAACGCCACTGGCTTTACCAAACCGCTCTGTTACTTGACGACGAGCTACAACAACGTCGCCCAGGTGTTGATGTGCTCATTGACCGTATCTGTGAAACCTTGTTTGTGCAGATTTTACGCAGTGATAACTCGCTACAAAACAAGCCATCAGGGTTTCTCTCAGCACTGCACGATCCAGTAATCAGCTGTGCATTGCAGTGTATCCATGACCAACTATCGTATGACTGGACAGTCGAAGATCTGGCCGCACAATGTCACCTGTCACGATCTGCGTTTGCCAGTCGTTTTCAACAAAAAATAGGCCTTGCGCCTATTGCCTATCTTACCCTATGGCGCATGGAAAATGCATTGTGCCTGCTGCGCGATACACCCTTGTCACTGGCACAAATTGCCGATCACTTGGGCTATTCTAGCGATATGGCCTTATCCAAAGCCTTTAAACGCTTTTACGGTGAGACACCGGGCGCAGTACGTAAAACCATGCGTAATGAATTTCTACTAATGCAATAATTCAAACATTTTTTGATAATCAGGACATTCCCTTAATGAGTACGCCTTCCGATAAACCACTGATACTGGTTGATGGCTCTTCCTATCTTTACCGAGCCTTTCATGCCTTGCCGCCCTTGACCAATTCTCACGGTGAGCCAACCGGTACCGTTTTTGGCTGTATTAATATGATCAAGCGTCTGCTGGAGGACTATCAACCTGAGCATATCGCCGTTATTTTCGACGCCAAGGGTAAAACCTTTCGTGACGATCTTTATGCCGAGTACAAGGCCCATCGACCACCGATGCCGGATGAACTGCGCGTTCAAATTGAGCCAATACATGCCTGGGTAAAAGCTATGGGACTGCCATTGCTAAGCATAGAAGGTGTTGAGGCCGATGACGTCATTGGCACATTGGCACAACAAGCCAGCGCGCTGGGCATAAGAACAGTTATCTCAACCGGCGACAAAGACTTGGCCCAATTAGTCGATGAGCACGTCACTTTGATTAATACCATGACCAATAAAATTATGGACCGCCCCGCTGTGAAACAAAAATTTGGTGTGGGGCCAGAACAAATCATCGATTACCTGTCGCTGGTTGGCGACAGTGCCGATAACATTCCAGGCGTGCCTGGCGTTGGCCCTAAAACCGCAGCAAAGTGGCTCAATGAATACGGTTCACTCGATGAGGTCATCGCCAATGCCGATGCCATTAAGGGTAAGATTGGCGAAAAACTACGTGCTAACTTAGATCAGCTACCCTTATCACGCAGCCTGACAACACTAAAATGTGATGTCGAACTCAATGTTACACCAAGCACCCT
>CAYURS010000148.1:0-3216 GCA_964447165.1 uncultured Thiotrichales bacterium | reverse complement strand
AAACAGTGAAGAAGTCACTGGAACACAGGTTGCGCACAGCACAAAAACAACCGGCGATGAAGTTGGTTTATGCCGGTCTATTACGGGTACTGATTATTTGTCTGGTGACGTGTTTTCAAGCTATTGTCAAACTGACTCTAGCCTTAAAGTGCCATCAAAAGTATTAACGAGTGCTCTGGCGCGTGGTGGCAATATCACCACTGCTAGTGCAGTGGGACGTAGCAGCGCGGTAACCGGCGATGAGCGTGGTAGCTGTAAGAATGTGACGGGTACCGAGTATCTCGGTTTAGAGTCGTTTGATCAATTTTGTGGTGCTAAGCCTGACGCTGGCCCAGCAAAGGTCAGTTTTTCGAAAACCAGCCGTGGCAAGATTGTATCCGGTTCAAAGCCTGCGCGTTCGGAGCAGGTGACCGGTGATGAAGCTGGGACGTGTAAAGCGGTGACTGGTACGCCTTATGCTGGTTCTGAGCAATATGAAAAATATTGTGAGCCTAATCAAGCGCAGGCGGCACAAGCACGTAACGAGTTGCGTCGTGGTAATGCCGGCCGTGATATTACAGGTATTCAGCCTGGGCTAAGTAATTTAACCGGCGCTCAAAAAGGTGTTTGTAAGCCGTTGACAGGGACTTCGTATGTGGGCGCTACAGATCATCAGCAAGTATGTGGTGCAGTGCCAGCGCAAATGGGTGAGGCAGACTTCCCCAAGCCACTCGCTGGCGCTCCCTGGGGTGATTTTAGTGTTGTTGCGCCTAACCATGCGAGCCAGAGTACGGCTGAGCATAACGCGGTAACGGGTTCACGTTATGAGCAGGGTCGTATCAGTGGCACTTTCTCGCTTGGCGAAGGCATGCTTACGGGTACCGAAGAGGCACGTTTTGGTGATCGTAATAACACTACAGGCGGCATGAGAGCGCCGATAGAAATTTCTAAATCAGGCCGTGGTGTAACCGGTGAAGGTATTGAGACTGGCCAAAATATTACCGGTGATGATTGGGATCGTGGTGATCGCGTAACGGGAACAGAGGGTCGCTCTGCAGCAAAGAGAAACCCAACACGTCGTGGCCCAATTAATGCCATGCCGTCAGTAGATAATAAGCGCAACGTCGATATTGCGCCTGCCGATATTAATGTTACCGGTGGTAGCGGTAATACGGATAAAGGCGCACATATAACGGTATCTGGCGGTGCTCGAGGCTAATTGTAGGCTGGTTAGGCACAGTTTCTGGGCGCAGTTTGTAACGTAGCGCACTAACTATTGATTTTTGGAGAACGGATTAACGTCATGTTCAGCAGCAGAACAAAAAGCAGAAGCACGTTGCAGCGAGCAGTACCGCTGAAGCGAGCCTTGTTGCCTCGGCAACAGGGCGTGTCTGCCCATGTTGGCATGCAGAACTCGCCCCTTATTAGTTCATTTGCGCACGATAGAACCGTTTCAAATAAAACAGGGCATCCGTTTACATGCAATGATGAGAATGCTCATCTTTATAGTTACGAGAAAAAAATTAAAGGCGCTTTTTCAGGCATAGAAATAGTGTTGCAAGAAATATCTTCAGTGCAACACGATTCAGGCTTTATTGGTCGTGCACAACAGATTGCGCGAACTAAATTAGGCTTTGAGCTGCCGGAACATTTGTTAGCAGACAGCTGGGTCAAGCCGTTGGATATTGGCTCTCTGTATTGCTGGTGTGTGTTCGAGACGTTTCGCCATATGTCAGATGATTTTTTTACTAACAGCCCGTTAAGCGCGCCAGATGATAATGAATTTCAAGCGTTCCTTGAGCAATGTGGTTTTCACTTGATGGACGTATCACCCTGTGCAGATGGGCGCCTGGCTCATGTTATTCGTTATGTGCTGCGTTTGCCGCATAAAGTTGTAAGGCGTAAGTCATATGCTGGCGCCATGTTTGACGTGGACGATAGCCTGCAAAAGTGGGTAAAAACAGAAATGCTGCGTTATCGTGAAGGCAAACCAAACACAGCAGATGCGCCAACGCGTTACCTGAAAGTAGCAGCTTATCACTTTAGTTCATCGCATCCAGATACTGAAGGTTGTGCAGCGCATGGTAGTGACGTGCAGCGCGCGGCTAAAGCTGCGATGAGTCGATTAGAAGATTTTCGTCAAGGTGTAGAGAATAGTTTTTGCTGTGGCGCGTCGATTGATTTGCTGCTAGTCGGTATTGATACCGATAACGATGTATTGCGCTTGCATTTGCCTGATGCAAACGGTGGCATTGATGCTAAGCGTTATGTCGATGCGGCAGAGTTATACGATGCCACATACAGCCAATCTGCCGACAATGCAGAGACATGTATAACACGTTATTTGGAAAATCATAGCGCAGAGCATGGCGCCTCATTGCCTGATGAAGGCATGAAAAAATTGGCTGCATACTTGCTTTGTAAAAACATATCGCAAATTGATTATGTACGCCAATACCACCAAGGTTGTTACAGCGATATTGGACACCAAGAGTGTTTTATCGGTATGGGTATTGGTTTTGAAGAAGTACGGCTACGTAACCTAACTTATTTTGCCTACCTCAGTACGGTTGAGGAAGGCGCGCAAGATATGGACGTGGGCATAAAAATATTTACTAAATTAAATGCTAATCGAGGCTTGCCAATTCCAGTGGTGATTCGTAATGATTACCACAGCAAGGTACCTGCCGCCAGAGAGCGTGCAAAAGCACGTTGTCAGCAACTTGATACAGCATTGCGTGATCGCTACCGCGATTATGCTGACAAGGGTTTGTTGCATACGCTTTTAATGGTTCGTGATTGTTCGTCAGATGGCAGAGCAGAGATGGTTGGTTGTTCTTTGTTGCCTGCTAATCAGGAGGCACACTGATGAAAATTTGTAAAGTTGAAAAGCCTTTGGTCGCGACTAATCGTATTGCAACGATGGAGCATAAACACTTGCAGGTTGTTTTGGATGGGGCAACGCGTTTGGTGGCAGTCGATGCGGTAGGTTGTATCCCGGGTGATTGGGTTATCTGTGTCGGTAGTTCGGCAGCACGTGAAGCAGCAGGGAGTAAAGAATATCCGAGTGACCTTACTATAGTTGGCATCATTGACTATTGGGATGATGACAAGATGGAGCAGGAAACGTAATGGACATTATGCAAGTGGTTGAGCCATTAGTCTGCACGCGCCGAGTAGAAGGTCTATGGAAAAGCAGCTTACGTGTATTACGTGATAGCAGTGGTAAGTTTCAAG
>CAYURS010000147.1:0-3228 GCA_964447165.1 uncultured Thiotrichales bacterium | reverse complement strand
TCACCAAAGTCGCTAGATTTAAACCATAAGGCACCTTCTTTCTCGTAAATATAGCCAGCACCTTTTAACCGTTCTATGGCCTTGTTAATGGCTTGGCTGTTGACTAAAGAGCGTTCTGAAAACCATTGTTCATATTCAAGGCCAAACTCAGTCAGGTCTTCACGGATGTCACTCAGAATCACCTCTAATCCGGCTTGATGAAAAATGAAATAATCTTCGTTGAGTAATCCTTTGGCATTACTAATCAGCCCATCAATATGTGTTTCTTTATTGCCACCAACGGGTTCATCAGCTGGCACTTTATTAAAGGCTTGCGCTGCACTGATTTTTAAACTATCGCCTTTGTCTCTAAATACATTTGCCGCGATGTCATGGATGTAATCACCTTGATAACCATTGCTCGGAAAGGTCAGCGTCTCACCGCAGGCCTCTAAATAGCGCAGCCAAATACTGCTAGCAAGAATATCCATCTGTCGCCCGGCATCATTAACATAGTATTCACATTCAACCGTGTAACCGACAGCGGTGAGTAAATTAGCCAGTGTCGCGCCATAGGCAGCGCCACGACCATGACCAACATGCAAAGGCCCGGTTGGATTGGCTGAAACAAACTCAATCTGAATCTCCTCGCCTGCGCCATGTCTGCTCAAGCCATAATTCTTTGTTTGAGCTAGAATTTTACCGACGACACCATGAGCAGCGTCAGGCTTTAGGTAGAAATTAATAAACCCTGGGCCAGCAATTTCCGCTTTCTCGATAATCATGCTATCGGGTAAGGCATCGATAATTAGCTGTGCTAGCTCACGTGGATTACGGCGAGCGACCTTGGTCAGTGTCATCGCCATATTCGTGGCGAAATCACCATGTGCTTTATCACGCGTGGCTTCAATATGGATAGGATGATTGCCGAGGCTGAGTTTAAGGTCAGCAGTGACTTGTTTGAGGGCGCTGCTCAACAGTGCCTGGAGCTGGTGTTTCATTAAGGCGTGAGTTTCCGAGAATCGAGAAATGCAACTGACCATTATGCAGCGTCGGCGGATGAGTGCAAGTGGAACACTGTTAGCCCAACAGTATCTAGGTTTTATTTTTATCGTTGCCACGCTTCAGCGTGGCAATACATCTTCAGACGCTAATCACCCTGCCATCGCAAAAATAATTCGGCGCGCTGGAATAACGCCAATACTCTGTCTGCTTCATATAACCCCGTCTGACTGGGTTATAGTGTCGTGCTCCGTTAGGGTGTAGTCGGCTATGCCCCATGGTGTTGTGCGTTCTTGTTCTCGACGCAGAGCGTCTATGGCTGCATTCCCACGCTGGAGTGTGGGAACGATAACTTTCCTAATTCCGAAACAAAATAAACAGCCTTGCCTATCGGGGACTAACCGCTCTCGCTGGCGGTCAACGGAGGAAATGATTGTTTCGTCGCTGTGCCCTAGTGCGGCAATGTATACGTCAGCCAAGGGCGTAGTTGAGCATGAGTTGCCACGGAGAGTCATAGGAGCCAGCATAGGGTGTATTTATTTTCTGGGTATTGCGAGTGGCTTGCTTTAATTCATATCCATCGGGTCAACATCGATTGACCAACGAACTTTTCTTGCCAGTTTTATAGTTGAAAGCTGGCGCACCCATTGATATAGCAGCTTGTGCAAGCTGCGTCTGTCGTTGGCTTGTATGAGTAGCTGTGCACGAAAGCGACCTGCGCGCTTTGTCATGGGTGCAGGGATCGGGCCGAGTAAACTGATTTGACTCGCTGCGAATGATTCGGCTTGTTCTTTTGCGCATTGTAAAAACTGTAGAGGCGCTGTTTCATCGACTGCCTCGGCACGTAATAAGGCCATATGGCTAAAGGGTGGCAGTTCGGCAGCACGACGTTCTAAGGTGAGTTGTTCACTGAATACGCGATAACCTTCATTAATCAGTGTTTGTAATAGAGGGTGTTGCGGATGATGCGTTTGGATGAGTACGTGGCCGGCTTTGTCGCCGCGCCCGGCTCGCCCGGCGACTTGTACAACAAGCTGGGCTAGGTGTTCTAGCGCGCGAAAGTCCGTGGCGAATAGACCTTGATCGGCGTTAAGAATGGCAGCCAGTGTGATATTGGGTAGATGATGACCTTTGGCGATCATTTGGGTGCCAACCAGGATATCGCCCTGCCCTGCTTCGATTTGCTTGAGTAATTTGTTCATCGCACCTTTTTGTTGAGTGGTGTCGCGATCAATACGAATAATGCGCTGACTGGGGAAGAGTGTTTTCAAGGTGTCTTCAATTTGTTCGGTACCAAAGCCGAGAGTGGTTAGTTCTTCACTTTGGCAATCACCACAGCGTTTGTCGAGTGCGCGCTGTGAGCCACAATGATGACAGCGTAGACAGTGTTTGGCGTGATGCACGGTCATATTGGCATCGCAGCGCTGGCATTTCGCAATCCAGCCACAGTCATGGCAGAACAGAACCGGGGCATAGCCACGACGATTGACAAATAAAAGTATCTGTTTACCTTTTGCCAAAGTTGCTTGCATGTGGGTAATTAACATCGGTGATAAGGCGCCCTTGAGTGCCTGGCGACGCATGTCGATAAGGCCGATGGTAGGTGGTTTTGCATTGCCGCCGCGCTTGGGCAGGTGCAACCATTGATAGCGTTTGCAGCGCGCGTTCTCGCTCGATTCCAAGGATGGTGTGGCAGAACCCAGCACGATAGGGATATCGAGTTGCTGTGCGCGACGAATAGCGATGTCACGTGCATGGTAGCGAAAACCATCTTGTTGTTTGAACGAGATGTCGTGTTCTTCATCAACAATAATCAGGCCAGGATGGGCCAAGGGTAAAAATACGGCTGAGCGAGTGCCAACGATGATCTTGGCTTTGCCGCTAGCAGCATCTTGCCAGGCACGCGCGCGTTCGCTGTCGCTAAGGCCGGAATGGTAGGCAACAAAATTGTGATGAAAACGCTGCTGCACGCGCTGTGTTAGTTGTGGGGTGAGGCCAATCTCGGGCACCAGTAACAGGCATTGTTTGTTGTCATCTAAAGCGGCTTGCATGGCCTCGAAATAGACTTCCGTTTTACCGCTACCAGTCACGCCTTCGAGCAGCAAGCAGCTAAAGCCACTGAGCTGTTGTCGTATTTGCGTGATGGCTGCTTGTTGGTGGCTGTTTAGCTCAATGTCTGCAGTGTGAATTTCTATACTAACATTAGGCTCGCAGCGTTGAACCAACTGTTTATCGATCAGTATTTTT
>CAYURS010000146.1:0-3244 GCA_964447165.1 uncultured Thiotrichales bacterium | reverse complement strand
AGGCCATGAGCACATAAAACATAACACCGACACCTGCCAAATACTTACTGGTAAAAGTATCACCAGTCTGATTTGGGTTCACTATCGCATTGGCATCAGGCAACTCTTTACCTGGCAAATGATGATCAGTAATTAATACATCGATACCGAGTTCACGCGCCGCACGAACACCATCAACACTAGAAATCCCGTTATCAACGGTAATAATAAGATCTGGCTGTTGGCGCGCTGCAACGGCGACAATTTCAGGCGTCAAGCCATAGCCATATTCAAAGCGATTCGGCACAACATAAGACACTTGTGCAGCACCCATGGCGTTTAAACCACGTATTGCCACGGCACAACTGGTCGCACCATCGGCATCAAAATCGGCAACAATCAGAATATGTGAGCGTTTTTCTAGATGCTGGCTTAGTAATTCAACGACACTGTTGATATTTAATAAACTATGATACGGCAGCAATTTATCTAACGAATATTGCAGCTCGTCAGCAGAATTTAAAGCGCGCGCAGAAAATATTTTTGCCAATATAGGATGCAACGATTTAGGTAACTGTAATTGGTTATTTATTTTACGCTGGACGATATTTTTTCCCCCGATAAAGTCATTGCTGCTTGCGGTTACATCAGGAATTCTCATGATTTCTTTGCCATATAATCAGCGAAACTTTGTTTTTTTCGTAAGCCATCAATAAACTTGGCCAAGCCACGTTTACTAGCTATACGGTAACAATGACCGTTAATTGGATACAGTTGTATTGCTTTAATAGCGCCGTCATTAAAAGCATCGACAATGGGCACCACGATAGTATCGTGGAATGTCTGTAGCGCTTGATACCAATGATCCAGGTCTTCTCTTGCCGCGGATTCGGCTAAACTCGTGTCGACAATGAGCTGACAATCGCTATTGTAATTAACCACGCTGTCGCCAGCAGCAACTGAGTGCTGCTTGATGCCAGCCTGATCTGCCAGCACACGCACCATTGCATTATCACTACACAGGCTGCTCCAATTTGTTTTGTTTAGCGTCACTGCGTCACCTGCCCCGGCGAACCAAAGACTATTGATCACTTTTAAACCCATTGCTTGACGTTTGCTGTTAAGCGGGCTTTGATGTAACTGCATTTGCACTTCATTAATCAAGCTACGCCAGAACATCGCCTGATCACCATTAGGCATATAGTCATGAATATCTTCGCCCAGCACGTCACTCAACTCGCTAAATGTCGCCTTAGGTGGCTCTGTCAAACACAGCACCCAGGTTTCTGGTGAGACGCTATGCACAGCGATATTGTTAGCGCTAAAAATGGCTGATAACTCGGCTAACCATTGCTTAACTTCGTCAGGTTCAATACCGAGCCCATCTTGGCCATACATTAGCAATCTGCCTGAATCAGCTTGCAGGTGGACAGGTGAGGCGATGAGATAGCACGATGCGTCAGCCACAGCGAAATGGTCTTTACCTAGTAAATAGGCTAGTGATGCTGCAACACCTGGTTTGCACTGACCACCTAATAGACCAATTAATTGTTGGTCAAATTGCGTCGCTGCTGGCATAACTTCAACCACCCGCTCAAACAATCGATCCAGTGCTGGTAGATTTTGACCCTGCATTGCAGCAGAAAATACAGGCTTAGCCAATAAACCCGGCACCAGCAAAGATAAACTCGATAACAATTTGATTCCCCGTCATACGGTATTCATTGTAATAGGCAGCGATTATAACTAACGGCGCCTTCAACAAACATGGCAGCACGCCAAGCAAATAAACGCTGCTATGCTATTATCATTGGTTCCAGTTGGACTCAAAAAATCATAAAAATAGCTATGACGTATTCAGAAACACGCACAGCGAATATTCTTGTTAGCGTACAGTCACAGTACGTCGCAGAGCGCTCGCAACCCGAACATTGCCAATGGTTTTTCACCTACACCGTGCGCATTACTAACGAAGGTGATGTTGGCGTTCAGCTTATCAGCCGTCACTGGATCATTACCGACGGCAACGGCCAAGTACAAGAAGTACGTGGCGCCGGCGTTGTCGGTGAACAGCCTTCGCTCGAGCCTGGCGACCATTTTGAGTATACCTCAATCTGCCCGCTTGAAACGGAGTTCGGAACGATGCAAGGGAGTTATCAGATGATCGACGCTAATGGCAAAACATTTGACGCCGATATTGCACCGTTTTCCTTCAGTGTGCCTAATATTGTTAATTAAGCCTAGGAGCCTGTTAACACACAAACACCTGCGGCGATAAGTCCTAGTGCTCCGTCCAGTTAATAATTGACGGATACCCGCATTCCTCTAAAGCCGCACACACGACATCGATCAACCATAGCGCTTAAGTTCTAACGTTTCGAGACGTTAACCATTCTATAGATCGCACTAAAAATACACAAAAATGGTAACGCAAATGTTAGTACATGCCGCTATCTTAATAAGGAAGTTAAGTTTCTAGTAACGTTATGTCGAATCCCTCAGCAAAAGAAAATACCAGTCCTGACAACTGGAAATCCAAATATAGTCATGTTGTTAATGAATTCACCTGCAAGGAACGTGAGTGGGGTAAAGCCGAAGAGTTACTGCGTCGTACGATACGTCGCTTAACCATTGCCGCCACTGGCATTCACCCAGCGCTTGATAAGCGCCTTACCGATTTACGTAAAACCACGGGGCAGCATCTTGAGTTTGATGTATTGCAGCAGGCTAGCGATAGCATGCTAGAGACGCTACGTGGGCTTAAAAATGAACCGCATCAGAGCCAGATGACGCCAACCAACGTGCTCATGAAGCTGACTGATCAGCTACAGAATGTTGCCAGTATTCGCCAAGATGCTCTCAAACTTAAATCACGCTTACAAAGCGAGCCGGATCAGGACGAGTTGCTAGAGATTATTTCTCAATTTGCCAGCCTAGTCAGCAAACCGTCTACTCAACCAAGTCAGCCGAGCTCAAATCAAAACGACTCAACGGACACAGAAAATACAGCTTCAATCAGTAAAAACAATCTAATTAACACGTTTATCGGTAACCTTGACTTTCCTGAAATATCAAACACCGAACTAAAATCTATTCAAGCACGCTCCGTTGAATCTGGCCCCGAAATTCTCACAGAGTTGGCCATCGAACTAACAACTCTACTCAACAACGCTGGCGCACAGCTTGAGGAACAGATTCAGCCTACTAGCGACGACACTTACAAAACTGCCGATGCCCTTTTACTGTTGATTGAGTTGCTCAGTTT
>CAYURS010000145.1:0-3284 GCA_964447165.1 uncultured Thiotrichales bacterium | reverse complement strand
GAGACATAAAACCAGACGAGTGTAATGTTGATAATGTTGCTTGCGATTTATATCCCTTTTTGTATAACGAGGCGCACCAGGCAGCAAGTTTACCTAAAGCACTGCCGCCAGAAAGCATTACCAATAAAACTAATAGTTTTTTTTTGATTAGGTGGTGCAGGTGGATAAATTTTCTGACCAATCAAAACCCCGTTGCCTACCACCAAAATGATCAGGCTGCCTCTAACTTAGTCCATGCTGTAATCAAAAAACCACATTAAACATCTAAGGTGTGCCAAAAACCGCAAGTCTTATCGACTATACTAAACTCGCCACCGGTTGACCACCGATCCGGAGATACAACTATTTTGTTTGGGTTGCCACATAACCATGCACCCCACCACGAAAATGAACTATTCGGGATGATCAGATGCTTACACTTGGCCATCAAATATAAGTCTTTTATCGTCGAGGTTTTTGAAGCATCAGATTCCACATAATGAGTGACGCCTAAATGAATATTTTTTCTACACCAATCTATGTCATCAGAAAATATAAAGTAGACTGGATCATCAACTCTCTTCTTAATATATGCTGCCGCTTGATAATAATATTCCTTACCACACACATCCCAAGCGCTGCCAACATAATCAGTACGTCTAATATGGACAGCTATTGAATTGATATTTTTTATTTTCAATTCAAAGCCGAGATCATCTCTACTTAACACCAAATGCTTGATTTCAAGCTCGTCTTTAATCTGATCCTCTATACCACTAAAATATTTTTCACTTTGAAAATAACCTTTTATAGATGACTTAGGCCCTAAACTAAAAAACTCTGGGTCATACCTGTCATCTTGCTCCTCGTACTTTTCCACGCCCGCCCCACAAAAAGCAAGATTATCGAGCACACCAACAAGCCTTCCTGAAGTATTAAAGTGATTGAGAATATAGTGGCTATGCCTACCTTTGAAGGCTGAAACATCATAGCAAATTGGCACATTATGCATTACAGACAATGCCCGAGCTGCAGCATATTGAAATAGCTGGTTGCCAGCGCGACCATTCAAATAAACTTTTATCAAACTTCTGCACCACAGCATGTTGCATTAATATACAACGTTAAATTTCACTAACGGACAATTGTCGTGCAAAAGTCTCCCTGTCTCATAAAAATCTCCATCTATTACACTTATGTGCTTTGCTGAAAATACATGATCCTTGACCACACGATTAGATTCGATATACGAACCCAAGGTATAGGAACTCCCCTTTAACGGTAGTTCATTGACCACGAAATCGATATGCCCACTACCGGACACTTGTATTGGTTCTTGGCATACTAAATGCGTATTGAGGTCAAGATATAATTGCCCTTGGCGATGGATACAGATACTAAACTTACAGTTCTTATAAACTTTAGAATCCTGGCAAGAATAGTGCAAACGAAATATCACTTCTTGCCCCGAGCATGGGCTCAATATCTCCACTCCATTCTTATCCAAGACTTGTATGTTAGTTGCAACAATTTCCTGGTCCCCAGTACGATTCGTCAGTTTCTCCAAAGAAACATCATCACTAACAGACAACGACGAGACATAAGCAGCTGCGATTTCTTGGCTTGTGCCCATCTCCGCCACCCGACCACTTTCCAAAAGTATTCCTCGTTCGCATAAGGTAGTCACTGCAGCCATGTTGTGACTAACAAATAGAACCGTCCGCCCACTACCGGTAACATCTTTCATTTTACCTAGACACTTTTCCTGGAATGCGGCATCACCAACTGCCAACACTTCATCCACAATTAGAATGTCAGGATCAAGATGCGCGGCCACTGCAAAGGCAAGCCGAACCTTCATACCGCTGGAATAACGTTTGACTGGAGTATCTAAGAAACGTTCTACACCAGAAAAATCTATAATCTCATCAAACTTCTCATCGACTTCAGTCTTGGTCATGCCAAGCACTACGCCATTTAGGTAAACGTTTTCCCTTCCCGTTAACTCTGGGTTAAAACCAGTCCCAACTTCGAGCAGGCTAGAGATGCGACCATGTATTTTTATCTGTCCGAAGGTAGGACTTGTAACTCGTGAGAGTATTTTCAATAAGGTTGACTTTCCCGCGCCATTACCCCCGACAATAGCTATCGATTCCCCATGACCACATTCGAAAGAAACATTGTTGATCGCACACAGAATATCTTCTTTGGTTGAATAAGTTCCGTCACTGTTTAAAACATCATCAAATCTGTATAAGCTACGATATTTTTTGAAATTATTTATAGGGCTTTTTATAAACCCTAGAACGGCACTCGCCATGCTATCGGATGACTCTTTCTGCAAACCCAAGCGATATAATTTAGTCACGTTCTCAACACTGATCGCCACATTACTCATTTTTAAGCACTCAATTATTTAGCTCTGAAAAATTTTCAACACGTCTAGATGACATCAACAAATATTTTTTCCATATGGCGAAAATACCAGGCGCCAGACAGGAAAATGATCGCCGCCACAATCATGCCCGGCAAAATAAACTGCCATGGAATTTCTGTGCCTAATAGTGATGCACGCATACCTTCTATGACCCCAACAACCGGATTAAGCGAATACCAAAAACGGTATGCCTCAGGTATTGTTGATGCGCTATATACTATGGGCGCTGAAAACATCAACATTCTTATCGTAAAAGGCATTGCGAATTTTACATCTCTAAAGCGAATTGCTAATGCCGACAACCAAAAACCGACACCCAAAGGCACGATAAACATAAACAGGATGAAAAGCGGCAAATAAAGCATATTAGTTGTTGGCGCCACACTATAATAAATCATCGCCAAAACAATAATTCCTGTCGCAATAAAAAAATCAACCAAGGCAGATAAAGCCGGTGTCAATGGGTATATGATCCGCGGGAAATAGATCTTACCCAGCATCCCTTGATCCTTAACTAAACTTTGGCCAGAATTCATCATTACCGTGGACATATATGTCCACGGCACAATTGCAACCGTAGAAAACAGAAAATAAGGTATGCCATCGGTAGGAAGTTTGGCGACTTTACCGAAAATTACAGTAAATATAATAATCTGAACCAGGGGCTGCATAATTGCCCAACCAAACCCCATCACCGTTTGCGCGTAGAGTACTTTTATGTCACGCCAAACGAGAAAATAAAAAAGATCCCGATATTCCCATAGCTCTAACAAATCATCACGTGACCAACGCGTCATCGGGGTAATAGTAATCATCTTCTCTGTACGTTCGTGTGTAGACATTCAAATAAACCTATATTGCCCTATAT
>CAYURS010000144.1:1736-3287 GCA_964447165.1 uncultured Thiotrichales bacterium | reverse complement strand
TGCGCAAGCGGCGCATATTCCGGTGCATCTCGGTAGCATGGCTTACGCTATGGCGGATTTGGTCAAACGATTTGATTGGCGCGATGGCGATATGGTGTGGCTCAACGACCCCTATCTTGGTGGTACTCACTTGCCAGATATTACCGTCATTGCGCCGGTATTTGTCGCTGGTGAACTGTGCGGCTTTGTTGCCAACAGGGCGCATCATGCCGACATTGGTGCGCAGTCAGCAGGGTCGATGCCTATTGCCAGTCGTTTATCACAAGAAGGTGTGGTGATTGCGCCAACACGATTTATAGTCCAAGGCGTTATCGAAGAAGAGGCCGTAAGCCTGGTTTTGAATCGGTTTAGAACCCCGCAGCACGGTCGCGCAGACCTTATGGCGCAAACCAGTGCCAATATGACCGGTTGCAAGCGCCTTGGCATGTTAATCCAACAGCTTGGTACGGCTGATAATTATAGATCAGCACTCAATGCCTTGAACGCTTACGGCCAGCGCATGGCGCAATCGGGTATTGGCGCTATTCCAGCAGGAACCTACCATTTTCGTGATGTGATGGACGATGATGGGCAGGGTAACGACAATATCACGATCGCCTTACGCCTTGATATTGCTGACGGTAAAGTCACGGCCGACTTCTCTGGTTCTGCGTTACAGGTTGCTGGCAATATTAATTGCCCGGTCTCGGTGGTTGCAGCAGCGGTTTACTATGCATTTCGCTGTTTAATGCCAGCCAATACGCCAGCGTGTGCTGGTAGCTTTTGCCTAATTAGTTTGATTGTTCCGCGCGGCAGTTTCTTGAACCCAGAGCCGGGTGCGGCAGTTGCTGCGGGCAATGTTGAGACCAGTATGCGCTTGGTCGATGTTGTGATGGGTGCGCTGGCTCAAGCTCTGCCTGAGCTGATTCCCGCAGCAAGCCAAGGCACCATGAACAATGTTGCCTTAGGCAGTGTCAGTGGGGCTAGCGTGGGTGATGCAACGGGCGTGATTTGGGATTACTACGAAACCATTGGCGGTGGTGCGGGTGCGGGTCCTTTGGGGCAGGGCGCTAGCGGCGTTCAGCTGCATATGACCAATACTCAAAATACGCCTATAGAGAGCATAGAGATGCATTATCCGCTACGTATTAGTCGTTATCAGCTTGTGCCCAATGAAGCCTGTGATGTCAGCGATGATGGTGCGGTACCAGAGGGCTATCAGGGCGGTTGTGGCCTAATCCGCGAATACGAGTTTTTGCACGATACTGAAGTGACATTGCTGACAGAACGAAGAACCACAACGCCGTGGGGTTTGCATGGCGCTAGCGAGGGACGAGTCGGTGAAAATTGGCTCGATGGCGAGCAGCTGCCGGGTAAAACCAGTTTTATCGCCAAGACAGGCCAGCGTTTACGTATTCAGACACCATCAGGTGGCTGTTGGCAACCTCCTGAAGTGGGCGATGAGGCTTGAAAAGCGTTAGAATTGCCCAATATTTCGTTCATGGCATTAACTGGGAATAAAACTATGGATATTATGGATCAACTCGACAAGACCGTAAAAGACAATGACGT
>CAYURS010000144.1:0-1636 GCA_964447165.1 uncultured Thiotrichales bacterium | reverse complement strand
ATTTGCGCGTCCCAGCGATTAACAATCTTGCAAAACAACTCCGCTGTTTTTTGTGCATCGTAGATGGCAGAGTGCGCTTCTGATTGATCCCATTCGATATCAGCGACTTGAACGGCTCTTGCCAACACTGTCTGTTGATAAGCAAGTCCTGCTAGTGACACCGTATCAAAATTACTAAAGGGATGAAATGGATTGCGTTTGACGCCACTGCGTTCGACTGCCGCATTTAAAAACCCCAGATCAAAGAAGGCATTGTGACCGACTAATATGGCGCGTGTGCATTGGTGCTGTTTAATCGCTTGGCGTATGGGCTTGAAGATCTTGTTCAGCGCATCACGCTCACTGAGTGCCATGCGGAAGGGATGGTAAG
Organism: uncultured Thiotrichales bacterium; assembly: GCA_964447165.1. Lineage (GTDB taxonomy): Bacteria > Pseudomonadota > Gammaproteobacteria. The sequence goes on along the minus strand of CAYURS010000144.1, from coordinate 1,266 downwards.
GGTCGATCTTATTAAAGGCAAGTGCGGCCTCATCAAGATTGGCGCCGGCAAAGGGTTCGACATGGCAGGCATGGGTGTCACCTGTTATCAGCTGATTATTTTCGCCGATTGTAATCATCACCGCGGCTATTTCTAATAGCGCATCTTTTTTGGCGTCAAACCCAGCGGTCTCGACATCAACCACAATAGGTAAGAAGCCGCGAAAGCGAGTCGATAAATCAAGCGTACTCATAGTATTGAATCACATTTAATGGCGCAGTTTGTAGCCACGTTTTAGCAACGTTAATGTCAGCGCGGCACATCCCATCATAGCGATGATAACAAAACAGAGGCTATACCAAGGCGACACATCAGACACCCCTAAAAACCCATAACGAAAGCCATCTATCATATAGAAAAATGGATTTAAATGTGAGATGGCTTGCCAAAAAGTAGGCAATGATTGAATGGAATAAAATACGCCACTGAGAAAAGACAAAGGCATAATAATAAAGTTTTGAAACAATGCCAATTGATCGAATTTATCTGCCCAAATGCCAGCGATAATGCCGACAGAGCCAAGTAGAGCACTACTGATTAAGGCAAATAGCAATAAAAAACCGACACTATGAATGGGGATAGGAATAAACAATATTGCCGCAATCAACACGCCTAGCCCCACTATCATACCGCGCATCATGGCGGCAATGGTATAAGCCAGATACAGTTCAATATGGGACAACGGTGGCAATAGAATAAAAATAATATTGCCTGTTATTTTGGCTTGGGCCAGGCTCGAAGAGCTATTAGCGAAGGCATTTTGCAATACGGCCATTATGACTAGGCCAGGGATAAGGAAAACGGTATAGGGGATATTGTCAAAGACACTGACACGAGAATCTAATGCCTGGCTAAAGACGACAAGGTAAAGCAAAGTGGCGACTATGGGTGCAAAAATAGTTTGAAAAGCGACTTTCCAAAAGCGTAATAATTCTTTTTTTAGCAGTGTTTTGAAACCGATGATATTCAAGATGTTGGCTTGCCAGTGAGTGATAAAAATACATCCTCAAGGTCGGCGTGTTCGGTATGGATATCGGCGATTTCAACCTTTGCGGCACGTAGAGTATCAATAATGTCGAGAGCGGAATATTGTGAACGGTCAAATTCAAATACCAGCCAAATGTCTTTGGAATCTTCAGTGTCATTACTGCTATCGACAAGTAAGGCTTGTAATGCATCAGGCAGCACATAATCGTTGTCTACTACAGTGACACGTAATCGTGACAT
>CAYURS010000143.1:0-3309 GCA_964447165.1 uncultured Thiotrichales bacterium | reverse complement strand
GGGCTACCAGTTCCTGTCGGTAAATGAGTGACACCATAAACATTATGGGGCCGCAGACAAACAATCCAAGCTCCCACACACGCCGCTTATTTCGCTGGCATGTAGTAACCAGCCACCATGAAGCCTAATCCGCAGACGAATTACTCGTCAACTTAGCTGGCTCATCATTCTGGTAAATCAATAACGGCTCTGATTCGCCCATAATAACCCCATCATCGATAACCACTTTGCCAACATTTTCCAATGAAGGCAGTTCATACATGGTATCAAGCAATACGTTTTCAAGAATAGAACGTAAACCACGAGCACCTGTCTTACGCTCCATTGCTTTGCGTGCTACTGCACGTAATGCGTCTTCACGGAACTCAAGCTCAGTACCTTCCATATCAAACAGCTTGATATACTGCTTGGTTATGGCATTTTTTGGCTGAGTAAGAATATCAATTAAAGCCTCTTCATCAAGTTCTTCCAGCGTCGCAATCAGCGGCATACGGCCAACGAACTCGGGGATCAAACCATATTTTGTCAGATCTGCTGGCTCAACGGTGTGCAACAATTCGTTAGCAGACTGTTTATCTTCTTTACTCTTCACTTCCGCAGAAAAGCCAATGCCACCCTTTTCTGAACGATCACGAATAATATTATCAAGCCCAGCAAAGGCGCCACCACAAATAAATAGAATATTCGTTGTATCAACTTGCAAGAACTCTTGTTGTGGATGCTTGCGTCCACCCTGTGGCGGAACAGAGGCAACGGTACCTTCAATTAATTTTAATAACGCTTGCTGCACCCCTTCGCCCGATACATCGCGGGTGATCGAAGGATTGTCTGACTTGCGTGAAATTTTGTCGATCTCATCGATGTAGACAATGCCAGTTTGAGCTTTTTCTACATCGTAATCACATTTTTGCAGCAATTTTTGAATAATATTTTCAACGTCTTCACCGACATAGCCTGCTTCTGTCAGCGTGGTGGCATCAGCAATGGTAAACGGCACATTAAGCATGCGTGCTAAAGTTTCAGCCAACAAAGTCTTACCGCAACCCGTAGGTCCAATCATTAAAATATTACTTTTTGATAACTCGACTTCGTCTTTTTTGCCAGTGTCATTATTAAGACGCTTGTAATGGTTGTACACTGCCACTGACAACACTTTTTTGGCGCGTCTTTGGCCTACTACATATTGATCAAGAATTTCACAAATCTCAGCAGGCGTCGGCAAACGATCATGCTCGGCACCTTCTTTCTCTTCGACTTCCTCGCGAATAATGTCGTTGCATAGCTCCACACATTCATCGCATACAAAAACAGACGGGCCTGCTATCAGCTTACGTACTTCGTGCTGGCTCTTACCGCAAAATGAACAATAAAGCAGTTTGTCATCATCTTTTTTTTTGTCTTTGTCGTCACTCATATCTACATCGCCTCTTGTCGATTGGCGTTATTTCTCAATTGAATTATTTCTTAACCGAACTAATGGCATCATTTCTATCTTCGATTACTCGATCTACAAGACCATATTCGACGGCCTGAGTTGCACTCATAAAATTATCACGATCAGTATCACCGGCCACTTTTTCGATCGACTGACCAGTATGTTTAGACAGTATGCCATTCAAACGATCGCGCACCATCAAAATCTCTTTGGCATGAATATCAATATCAGACGCCTGACCTTGAAAACCGCCTAAAGGCTGATGAATCATCATGCGCGAATGTGGCAGGCAATAGCGCTTACCCTTTGCCCCACCAGCAAGCAGCAAGGCACCCATGCTGGCAGCCTGACCGATGCACAGAGTGCTGACATCAGGCTTGATAAACTGCATAGTGTCATATATTGCCATACCCGAAGTGACTGAGCCACCTGGCGAATTAATATACAAATGAATATCTTTGTCAGGGTTTTCGGACTCAAGGAACAAAAACTGAGCAACCAACAAATTGGCCATGTAGTCTTCAACCTCACCAACCATAAAGATGACGCGCTCTTTGAGTAGACGTGAGTAAATATCATAGGCACGTTCGCCACGAGCAGATTGTTCGACGACCATAGGGATATTCATTGACAAATATCCTCCAAATTTTTCAGGTGCTCCAGGGGTATTGTGTACATTGTGCCGTTGATGTCTTTCACTATTTCACCGTTAATGTTCGTTCCATTTGAAGAAGCAATGATCACGCCTAAAACTGTTGCACCTCCACTTATTCTCTTTATATCCCTTAACTGCGACGACCCATGATCTCATCAAAATCAGCTTTCTTTGACTTCACTGTAGATTTTTCTACAATTAAATCAATGACTTTATTTTCCAGCACCAAAGGCTCAATGCCTGCCATCCGCTCTTTATCAGCAAGCATCGTCCTCACTGCTTCTTGCGGGTTCTCGTAAGTAGCCGTCTCAGCAACAATATATTCTCTTAGCTCCTTTTGCGACACTTTGAGCTTATTCTTGAGTACTATTTCATTCAAAATGACGCCCAAACGAACACGTCTGTCAGCCTCACCGCGTAAGCTCTCACGCTCGACCGTAGGCAATTTTCCTTGTCTTGCCGCATTGTCTTTAGCGCGCTGCATAATGCTGTCAATTTCAGCCTCAATCATGGTCTTTGGCACAGTAAATTCATTTGCCGTGGCCAAAGAATCAAACACTTGCTGCTTTAATTGGCCTCTTACTGCCGTATCTAGCTCACGCTGCATATTCTCTTTTACGTCTTTTTGTAGCGTCTCGACACTACCATCTTCAATGCCCATACGTTCGACAAAGTTAGAATCTAACTCGGGAATAACACCACCTTCAACTTGTTTTACCGTCACAGCAAAATGTGCTTCTTTCCCAGCTAGAGCTTCATCATTGTAATCTTCTGGAAAAATAATCTTGACGTCACGCTTCTCACCCGCTTTAGCACCAATTATTGGCTCTTCAAAACCGGCAAGCATGGTGCCTGCACCAAGTCGCAGCGGATAATCTTCTGCCTCACCACCCAAAAATTTCTCACCATCAATGGTGCCAATAAAATCGATAACAACTCGGTCGCCGTCGGCTGCGCCACGATCCACCTGTTGCCAATCTTTACGTTGCTCACGCATGCGATCTATCACATCGTTGATCTGTGCATCGCCAAGATCACTGGTCATGGTTTCCAACTCAAAGCCTTCAAACTTGACTTCATCAAGCGATGGATACACCTCAAACACAGCGGTATAGGTTAATTCTTGACCTGGCTCAGCAGACTGATCATCAATACGAGGACGCCCCGCTGGCTTGATGTTTTCTTGAGTCAGGGCTTCAACAAAACTACTTTGAATGAC
>CAYURS010000142.1:0-3372 GCA_964447165.1 uncultured Thiotrichales bacterium | reverse complement strand
GCGCGTCGGGCATCGCCATCGGCTGAGCGAGCGATTTGTTTGGCAACAGCATCTGTTATCGACACTTGACCAGCAAACCCCCTATCTTGATCTTTTAGTGCATGTTCAATCAAATGCACCAAGTCTTGCTCAATTAACGATTTGAAAATATACACTTGCGTGCGAGACAATAGTGCATTATTCAAGGCAAAAGATGGATTTTCTGTTGTCGCACCGATCAAAATAAAAGTGCCGTCTTCAACGAAAGGTAATAAGGCATCTTGTTGTGATTTATTAAAGCGATGCACTTCATCAATGAAAACGATCGTTGAGCGTTGCTGTTGGTTACGGCTAAATTGCGCCTGTGAAACCGCATCACGAATATCTTTAACACCCGCCATAACCGCCGATAGTGTAATAAATTGTGCATCGATACGCGATGCCATTAACCGCGCGCATGTAGTTTTACCGGTGCCAGGTGGCCCCCAGAAAATCATCGAATGTAGTCGGCCACTATCGATTAACTGCTTGAGCGGCTTACCGTCTGCCAGCAAATGCTGCTGACCAGCAAACTCATCTAAGCGCTGTGGTCGTATTCGGTCAGCCAACGGCTGATCGAAATCAAATGAATCCACTAAAATTTTAGCTGAGGATTTAATTTCCAAGGATGGTTGATTGAGTGATGACTTGACCAACACAGCTCAAAATAGACCAGGATCGCTAATGACCTCAACGCCTTCTGGTTGTTGAAATTCAAATTCATCTTCAGTAAGCGCGACATTTGCTTCGACATCGATAAACTCTAACTGAGTGTGGTAACCAAAATCATCAGAAAAACGCACCAGCTTTAAACCAAACTTATCAAAACCGAGTTGGATAGATTCATAAATGCTATCTTGATCAAGCGGTTGCAACAACAACCATTCGTACTCGCTGTCAGTAATAGCAAGATCACTTACAGTAAAACGCTCGAAAACACTGACATCGCCAGACAAGAGTAAAGCGGGTGTCTGGCCTACTCCCGTCTCATAAGATTTAATCGTCACCTGATCTAAATCGGGTTCATAAATCCATAGGCGTTTACCGTTGGTAATGATGTGCTGTTCATAGGGCAAGGTATAATCCCAACGAAAACGTCCGGGGCGTAACATAGCCATAGTGCCTTCTGACTCATCCACCACGGTGCCATTATCATCAATAACCGTTTGCACAAAACCAGCTCGCATACTGCTTAAGTCAACCACAAAACGATCCAACTTATCCTTAGCCTCATCGGCATTCACCACACCCATTAGCAAAAATACTAGTGAAAGGACTGCATACAGATTTTTTTGCGTTCTAGACATCATGATTTGTGCTCATTATTTAGGTGGTGGTGGCGCTAACACTTCACGCGAACCATTTGACTGCATTGGCCCAACCACACCTGTTTGCTCCATGGTTTCGACCAGACGTGCAGCGCGGTTATAACCCACTTTTAAACGCCTTTGTAAGCCCGATATCGACGCCCGTCGTGTCTCAGTAACAATCGCGACAGCCTCATCATAAAACTCATCCATCTCAATATCATCAAACTGACTGCCAAGTTTTATACCTGAATCACCGCCCATTAAAGCTTCAACATAATTTGGCGCGCCACTGCTTTTTATTTGTTTAACCACTTTGTGCACTTCATGATCTGCGACAAAAGCACCATGGACTCGGACAGGTATGGCAGTACCTGGCGGCAGGTATAGCATGTCACCCTGACCTAACAATTGTTCTGCTCCCATTTGATCAAGAATCGTGCGAGAATCAATTTTAGAAGAAACCTGAAAAGCGATACGCGTAGGAATATTCGCCTTGATTAAACCAGTAATTACATCAACCGAAGGTCGCTGCGTGGCAACGATCAAATGAATACCCGCAGCACGTGCTTTTTGCGCCAAGCGTGCGATCAATTCTTCAACTTTTTTACCCACCACCATAATCATGTCAGCAAACTCATCAATAACGACGACGATATACGGCAAATGATGAAGCATTGGCATTTCATCCCCTGCTGGCACCTGCGTGACAAGTGGGTCAGGAATTGGCTCACCCGCATTTTCTGCGTCTTTGATCTTGCGGTTGTAACCCACCAAGTTGCGCACGCCTAGTGCCGCCATACGCGCATAACGCAGCTCCATCTCAGCCACACACCAACGCAGGGAGTTAGCCGCCTCTTTCATATCGGTGACAACAGGTGCTAATAAATGCGGAATATCATCGTAAACAGAAAGCTCCAACATCTTCGGGTCAATCATAATCATACGTACGTCTGCCGGTGTCGCGTTATATAACAGACTAAGCACCATTGCATTAACGCCAACTGACTTACCGGAACCCGTTGTCCCTGCAACCAACAAATGTGGCATACGAGCCAGATCGACAATGACAGGTTGACCAGCAATATCCTTGCCTAGCGCTAAGGTTAAAGGTGACTTTGAATCATCATATTGTTTAGAGCGTAATATTTCGCTGAGACGCACAACTTCTCGGTACTCGTTTGGAATCTCTAAACCAATGACCGATTTACCGGCAATCACTTCGACGATACGGACACTGGATACCGATAAAGATCGCGCTAAATCCTTTGACAGGTTAACGATTTTGCTGGCCTTGACACCGGCAGCAGGTTGCATTTCATAACGCGTAACGACAGGCCCAGGCAACACAGAAACGACTTCAACATCGACACCAAAATCGCGCAACTTCAATTCAACCTGTCGCGACATAACAGCTAAAGATTCATGCGACACAGAGTGTTTTGGCTTTTCTGCAGCATCCAACAATGACAAAGGCGGTAAATCAGTATTGACCGTCGGCTCGAACAAAGGCACTTGGCGTTCTTTTTCAGGGCGTGGGCTTAACTCTGGCATTGCGATAACAGGTTCAATGCGTACTGGCTGACGTTTCTCACTACGCTGAGTTTCTTCACGAATCACTTCATCGCGCTGACGTCGCGCAGTAAACTGACGCCATTGATCGATAGCACGAAAAAAATAGTCTTTCGCAACAGCAAAACCACGCAAAGCCCATTGCCCCGTGAAATCGATTAGCCCAACCCAGGACAAGCGCGTAAATAGCGTCACGCCAGCTAAAAACAAGGCCAACAGAAAGAGGGTTGAACCAGTGACTTTGAACAAACCAATCAACTTTGATGAGACTGCATCACCGAGTATGCCGCCAGCATCATGCGGTAAACGACCCAAGGCCATACCGAAGCGCATCGAAGCTAAGGCCGCGCCAGCCGTTAACGCTAAAACAAATCCCCCAGTACGTAACCACAGTTCATTGATATCAAACGCAGCGACTTGATCTTTGCTACCGGAATAGATCAACCAAGCACTGTAGGCAACCATGAACGGCAGT
>CAYURS010000141.1:0-3386 GCA_964447165.1 uncultured Thiotrichales bacterium | reverse complement strand
ATGCGCTAGTAGCGAGCGCTGCGCATGTTTCTTGGCGTTAATTGCCGACGCTGGCAACGGCAGTTTCACTTAGCTCGTTCAGCTGAGCAACTAAAGATTGAGTCGACTGCTGAAAATCAGCCAGATAGGATTTTTTGATTGGTGCTGCACTAGGGAGTTTAACCGTTAATGGGTTGCGATGTACGCCGTTGACACGGAATTCATAATGCAAATGAGGACCCGTAGCTAAACCCGTTTTGCCAACATAACCAATAATAGCACCTTGTTTAACTGTTTTGCCTGAGGTGACGCCGCGTTTATAGTTGGATAAATGTGCATATAAGGTTGTGTATTTACTACCGTGTTGCAATATAACAGTTTTACCATAGCCACCCTTGGTGCCGCGGAAGGTGACCTTACCGTTGGCTGTAGCACGAATAGCCGTGCCAGTCGGCGCTGCATAGTCAACACCTTTGTGCGCGCGTATGCGATTTAATACAGGGTGCTTGCGTTTCAGATTGAACTTGGAGCTAACACGGGCAAACTCGATGGGCGTACGCAAAAAGGTAGAACGTAGCGATCTGCCTGCTGGCGTGTAATAGGCAGTGTGGTTTTTGCTGTCAGTGTAGCGGAAGGCGCGATGGATTTTGCCTCGGTTGATAAACTCGGCCGCGATGATGTTGCCATCACGAATTTTTTTACCCTCACGAAAGATTTCTTCATATAACACAGTGAAGCGATCTCCGGTACGAATGTTGAGTGCAAAATCAATATCCCAGCCGAAAATGCTGGCCAGCTCCATAGTCAGGTTAGTCGATAAGCCGGCTCTCTTGGCGGCAAGAAACAACGAAGATTGAATGGTGCCAGTGCTCGATTTTACGTGGCGTTCTAAATCGTGATAAATGATCAGCGCATCAAACGCGCCAAGCTGTTTGCGAACATCCAGTGTACGCTCGTGGTCGAGCTCATACTTAAGTTGTTTTAACTCACCGTTTGCATCGACATTGACGTTGATGATGTCGCCAGGGTGCAAGCGCGTTAGCGGATAGGTTTTTTCGCCAACGGAAACGAGATCATAGACCTGACGCGGGCTAACGCCCATACGGGCAAGGATTAAGGCTAAGTTATCGCCATTTTTGACTTTGATAGATTTGAGACTGGAATCTTGTGTGGTCCCAGGTTGAATTAAGGCGCTAATGTCACTATCCGTGTTGTCGATTGTGCCAGAAAGCCTGGCGCTGCCAGGCACAGTGTCGTTGGCGATGTCAGCAATCTCGGTTTCAACCAGTGCGGTATTAGGATTAATGCTAGCGACTATTATTGCTGCTGTATCATCAGTCAGGCTCGCTTCGGTCTCAATAGTGGTTGTAATTTGAGGGTTTTTTGTAAGATCACTGAGTGCGGGAACATCTGCATCAGTTTCGTTGCCACGACTTGCGAGTAGTGTATTTGCTGTTGGCGCAGCTTTTGAGTTGACAGGGAACGTCAGTGAGACCAGCTTAGTGTCGGTGCTTTGGCCAGGCATGTTGAGTGATGTTGTAAAGTCTCGAGTGTTATCACCGCGACTTACCGCTTCATTGGGTGAAAGCACTAGCGCCAAGCCAAGCGCGCAGACGCCGACGGTAAATAACAACCAGTGAGGAAGATGTTTTAACATATCTGGGTTATCGGCAGTATTGTCGATGTATTTACGATGTAATTTATTTTCGAAAATCGTCCTGTCCCCCAACAGTAAGTGTCTCGTGTGCGCTAAAATAGCGTTATGCCTTTAACGCGTCAATGCTATTAGGCCTATTTTTGGCATTTTGACATAAATAAAGTGTGAAAAAACGCACATTTTAGACTATTGGCTTAAAAATACACACATAAACTCTTTTTGACCTTTAATTTAGTGGTGCCCCTATGTCCTTGCCCCTCATATCTTTGAATAGCGCGCTGCAACTAATAGAACGTGGAGTTGCCGAAGTATTGGTGCGTGGCGAACTTGTTGATAAACTCAAGCTCGGCCGACCCTTACGTATTAAGGCGGGGTTTGACCCTACTGCGCCAGATTTACACCTTGGTCATACCGTTCTACTGCGAAAACTACGGCAGTTTCAAGATCTGGGCCATGAGGTGACCTTTCTCATTGGTGACTTCACCGGCATGATTGGCGACCCCACGGGCAAAAGTATCATGCGTAAACCCCTTACGCGAGAGCAAGTGATTGAAAATGCCAAGAGCTATACTGACCAGGTGTTTAAGGTGTTAGATAGCGATAAAACACGGGTGCGGTTTAATTCTGAGTGGATGGATAAAAAAAGCGCAGCCGACATGATTATGTTGGCATCGCGCCACACCGTAGCTCGTATGCTTGAGCGTGACGATTTTAGTAAGCGCTATCAAGGTGGTCAGGCTATTGCCATTCATGAATTTATCTACCCCTTGGTGCAAGGACAAGACTCAGTCGAGCTAGAAGCTGATGTTGAGTTGGGTGGCACCGATCAAAAATTCAATTTACTGGTGGGGCGTGAGTTGCAAAAACAAGCAGACCAACCGCCGCAAGTGGTGATTACCATGCCCTTGCTGGTTGGTTTGGATGGTGTGCAGAAGATGTCTAAGTCATTGGGCAATCACATCGGTATTAATGAGTCACCCAACGAAATGTTTGGCAAACTCATGTCGGTATCCGACGAGTTGATGTGGGATTATTTTGATCTGCTGTCCGATATGCCGAGTGACGAAGTGGCCGAGTTGAAGCGTAAGGCCGAGGCAGGCAAGGAAAACCCGCGCAATATAAAGGTGTCACTTGCGCAGGAAATAGTCGTACGCTTTCACAATCAGGCGGCGGCTGAATCGGCTTTGGCTGATTTTGAAACCCGTTTTAAACAGGGCGCAATACCGGATGATATGCCGGAATTGGTCTTGCTTGGTGATACGGCTATGCCGATCGCCACCTTATTAAAGGCAGCAGGTTTAACCGTAAGCACCTCAGAGGCAATGCGCATGATCAAACAGAACGCTGTGAAAATTGATGGCGAGCGTGCCACAGACCCCAAATATGAAGTGGCGTTAGGCAGCAATCATGTCTATCAAGTAGGTAAACGTAAGTTTGCCAAGGTGAGATTAAAGCGTCCTGATGTGTCGTGACTCGCTGGCTGATGGTTGGAATATTTCATCTTTGCGTTATACGAATCATAAGTTGTACTTACGTGTTGAATTTACGCTAGTTAAATCGCTTCGATTTTAATGCAAATCAATGGCTTAACCTTAATAGTTATAGATTCTTAAAAAACTCGGAAATTAGTATTGACCCCATCCCGAAAGTGCGTATAATTCGCACCTCTTCTGGCCGACAAGCAGTAACAACGGACGCCAGGCTCTTTAAAAATTCTAGATCAAGCAATACGTGTGGGTGCTTGTGCTGG
>CAYURS010000140.1:0-3387 GCA_964447165.1 uncultured Thiotrichales bacterium | reverse complement strand
GAATGCCTAATGCCGTAATCAGTGCGACGCGAAAATTCAAAAATAAATAGAGTGACAACAACACCAGTATCAAACCGACAAGACCTGATGATTTAACAGTATTTAAACGCGTCTCGATATACACAGATAAATCACTGAATGCAGCGACACCGACATTATCAGGAAACTCGTCGCGTAGATTGGCCACCATCTGCTTAACTTCCTGGGCGATATCAGTGGTCGAACCGTCGGCTGTTTTTGTCACCGTAATATTGACTGATGAGCGACCATTAAAACGACCCAGCGTGCGCACTTCTTCCAGGCGGCGCTCTATTTTTGCCAACTGACCTAGCTCGAGACTGCCACCCTTGGCATTGACACCTATCACCAATCTCGACACGCTTTGCGGGTCTGGATTGATGCCTTTGCCACGAAGCAAGATATCGCCTTCGCGCGCCTCAATTGAGCCGCCGGGCAAGTCGCGCAAATTATCCCGTAATGCAGCAATTACCCGTGACAAGGGCACGTTCGAACTGGCGAGTTTTTCTGGATCGACAATAACCCATAATTCCCAGTCGCGATAACCACTGATATTGGCACTGGAAACACCCGTAATGGTTAATAATCGTTTTTTTACTCGACCGCTGAGATCAATTAAATAACTCTGACTAACATCGCCAAACAAGGCGACGCTAATGACAGGAAAACGAGCTTTTATCCGCCGCAACTCTGGCTCTTCGGCGACTTCAGGTAGGTCGGTAATGCGATCAAGTACCGCACGACTGTCACGCATAAACTCATCAACATCGGCGCCAGGCTTGAGCTCAATAATAATTTCAGAGCTGCCTTCAATGCTGGTTGAACGAATCACATCAATATCGGCAAGGCCATCAAATTCCTCTTCGATAAGCAATGTGATTTGACGCTCGACTTCCTCTGGCGAGGCACCTTCATAGAGTGTTCTTACTGATACCTTGTCAGTCTCAATTTCGGGGAATAACTCTTCCGGCATGGACTGCCATGACATCACGCCAATAATAATCACCAGCAAAAGAAATAAATTGGTGATTAACGAATTGGCAATGGCAAAGCGGACAAGAAACATAAGCTGAACTACGGTAGCAAAGTAATGGTTTGGCCATCACTGAGGGCGGCGACATCACGACTAACAATAATATCGCCAGCGTTTATTTGACCAGAGATAACTTGCCTGTCACCGTCGCGAATACCAACATTGACTGCCAGACGTTGCAACGTGTACCCCTTAAGGGAGTATTGAGAAGAACCCTCGAGGTGCAAGGTGTCTTCGTGTTTACCGACCACTTTAAACACATGCGCTACGCCTGCTTCCTGTAATACGGCCGTCACTGGCACGACCAAAACATTTTTTTGTGCTAACAGGGGCAGCGTTGTGCTGGCTAATGTGCCTGGCAATAGCTGTTGATCGGTCAAACGTATACGTACTGCATGTGTAAAGGTTTCGCTATCAGGATCATGTTGTAAAGCGACAATCTCACCGTCTAAAACACGGTCATTGATCGTGCCCTCTATCGTTACAGTAACGATTTGCTGCAACATCAGCGCACTGGCGGTATCACCATCAACCTCCACCGCAAGATCGAGCTTGCCTTGTTCAAGCACCTCGATAACCACCTGCGCAGTCGTAACAAAATCACCGACATGGCTGTCAACACGGTTGATGACACTATCAAAAGGTGCGGTTAAACGCGTGCGCGCTTGATTACGTTTAGCGCGACGTAATGCTGACTCACGCAAAGCAATGCGCGATTTCGCATTATTCACGCTAAAACTTAAACTCTCTTGTTCTGCGCTGAGCTGTAATAATTGCTTGCGTGACTCATCAAGTAAAGACTGTGCAGCCAGTGAACTGCTCGACAAGCGTTCAAGCCGCTTCATTTCTCCTGCTTGCAAGTCGGTGTTTTGTTGCGCAATAGACAGCAAGCGACGGTCACGTTCAATGGCGGCACGCTCTTGATCAAGTTGTGCCTGCGCATCAACCACTCCATCACGATAGTCTCCTGCTTCCAGTGCCAGCAATAATTCGCCCGCTTTAATGCGTTGGCCGGGCTCTACCTGGCGCAACTTAACGCGACCGCCCACCTCAAAATGCAGGCCTAGCTTAGTTGCTGCCTGCAAACGCCCGCTCACCTTGCGCGTTGGCCGAACATCATCTGTCTCGACTTGAACTACCGTGACGGTGACTGGTTTTGTCTGGCTTAGCTCTGCTTTTGGCTCGGGTGCTGTTTTGATAAGATAAAAGGCCAAGGCAGCAATCGCCAGCATCAACAGCAGGGTAAAAATGAAAGAAATCTTGCGCACAGGCGCATTATATAGTGCTATAGATTTTAAGAGTGCTTGATTCTATGCCATTTTTAATAATTCTCACCAGCAAACCGGTACAATATCGCGCGTGCATCCGCTTAAATACGGCATAAATTCTGTTCTACAACGAATATCAGTAATTTTACTGTTTTTGCTGCCCTTCGCTGACGCGCATAGCGCGACCCTTTGCCATGCTTTTAACGAAACGCTGGCTCCCGAGCTGAATATCACCAACGTACCCTTGGGCTATAACGAGCTTGCGCCGATAGAAATTAATGCCCATGAAGGTGAATCTTTTAATAAAGATGTCATGGAGTTTGTCGGCGATGTCGAAATTATACGTGGCAGCCAAACACTGAATGCCAACAAAGCTCGTTACACCCGTTCTACTGATCGTGTGCAAGCGGATGGCAATATCATTTACCGCGAACCCGGTTTTTCACTTTTTGGTGACAGCGCCGATGTCAATATTGGCACCTTTGAGGGCGAAATCACCAATGCCAATGTGCGCTTTCCTCTACTGCATGCGCGCGCTAGCGCCGACACTATTATTCTGCAAGGGCGAGAGACGACCCGACTCATTAACGGCTCTTATACAACGTGCGACCTCGATGACAATAGCTGGTCTTTGACCTCGCCACGCATAAAGCTGGATCGTGCCAAAGATGTCGGCAGCGCTTATCACGCGGTGCTACGCATCAAAAACATCCCGGTATTTTACACACCTTATATCAGCTTCCCTCTCAGCGATAAGCGTAAATCAGGGTTCTTGGCGCCTAGCTTTGGTTCCTCCGATGAATCTGGTACTGAAATACTCCTGCCCTACTATTGGAATATCGCGCCCAACTACGATGCCACCATTGCCCCGCGCTATCTTGCGAGGCGCGGCCTGCAACTGCAAAATGAATTTCGCTACCTTAGTGATCGTCATAGTGGTGTTGTCGATGTCGAATACCTGCCTAGCGACAATTTATTTAACGATGACCGCAGCTTGATTCGCCTGCAGCACAACACACGCTTTTCACGCCAATGGCGTGGCTCGCTATTATTCGCTAATGCTTCCGA
>CAYURS010000139.1:0-3432 GCA_964447165.1 uncultured Thiotrichales bacterium | reverse complement strand
CGATATCGGCCAAAGTGTCTTCGTATTTGGCATAGATATAATCGATCTTGCCGATCACATCGGTACCCGCAGGCGGTAAAGCGAAGGTCTGAGCAAAGACAGTACTTACTGTCAGTAAACTCACAAGCAATACAACCAAGATAGTTTGAGGTATTATTTTCATCCGTAATAATCCAACACGATAGCTAATTTTACCATATCATCCTTATATTAAATGCAACTTAACGGGATCGTTCCAAATAAGCTGATAATCGTTCAACACCCTCGCGTAAACGCGATAATTCAGTTGTGTAGGCAAACCGTACATAGTGGTTTGACTGATTGAAACCAAAATCATTCCCTGGCGTTAGCGCCACCGCCGTCTGCGCTAACAATTCATCAACCAGTGCTTCGCTATCATTACTTAATGCTGAACAACGCGCATAAATATAAAACGCGCCTTGTGGCATTATCGGCACCTCAAAACCAAGCTGAATGACTGCCTTAACTAAATAGTCCCGTCGTTGCTGTAGTTGCAGCCGACGCTTGTCCAGTTCAATCAAGGTCTCTTTATTAAACGCTGCCAACGCAGCATACTGAGCAGGCGTAGAGGTTGCGAGAAAAAAATTTTGCGCCAACTTATCAAGCACAGATACAGTAGCTGTAGGCGCCACCATCCAGCCAATACGCCAGCCTGTCATACCAAAATATTTTGAGAAACTGTTAATAACGATCAAATCATCGCTCAGCGACAAAACCGTTTCAGCAGTGATATCGTAAACCAGCGATTGATAGATTTCATCAACAATTAAAACGCCACCACGATGCTTTACCACGTCAACAATCTGCTTCAATTCTGCCATCGAACAACAGGTGCCGGTTGGGTTTGATGGCGTTGCTAATATGACTGCTCGTGTTTTTGCTGTCCAATGCTTATCGATCAACTCAGCCGTCAACTGATATTGCGTTGACTTATCCACCGCGACCAAGACTGGCTGGCCTTCAAATAAACGAACAAAATGACGGTTACAGGGATAACCCGGGTCAGCCATCAATACTTCGTCGCCTGGATTCAGTAAAGCCGCTAACGATAATTGCAGGGCACCGGAGCTACCTGGTGTCACGACAATACGATCACTGCTTATGCTGACACCAAAGTGTGATTGATAATATTGGCTGATCGTTTCACGTAGTTGCGGCAAACCCAAAGCAGGCGTGTAATGGGTTAAACCCTTTTGCAAAGCAGCAATACCTGCCTCAATAATCGGTTGCGGTGTGGCAAAATCAGGCTCGCCAATCTCCATATGAATGACATCACTACCTTGCGCTTCCATAGCTCGAGCACGTGCCAACACATCCATCACCCGAAATGGTTCAATCTCCAATGCACGTCGAGAGATGCGCATTAAAAATTAGCGCAAACGATCTAGCGTTGCCACATCAAGCATCGACACATCAGTAAAATGCTGTGACTGGCTACCACCAAGCACCCGTATCGCGCTATTAGGCTCGCCAAGGTCTGACACCACTAGCTCAGCGCCATTAAAATCATGATTCAAGGTAAAATCATTGACTGTGATCACCGTTGTTAAATTTGCCCCTTTTGAGGCAAGAATCCCGTTGCGCGAATCTTCAAAAACAAGGCATTGTTCTGCGACAAGTCCCATTTCCGTAAGTGTGTAGTGATAGATATCTGCTGCCGGTTTTTTCTTCGCCACCACATCACCTGCTGCGATCAGTTCAAACCAGGCAATCGACTCCTTGCCCAAAGTGTTACTGAGTAAAGCCGTCACATTGCCATAAGTCGTTGTCGTTGAAATGGCCAAACGTCGTTTTTGTACGCGAATTTCGTTGAGTAGCCTGGCAATACCTGGACGTAGCATGACAGCACCGTTATCGACCATATCTTTAAAATGATCCGTCTTAGTGGCATGTACAGAAGCAAAATAATCCTCTAAATCAGTCGAAATATCCACAAAGGGCGGGTCATACTTCTCTAGATAATGACGCATTCGTTCCTTACCACCAGTCACCGCTAACAAGTCCAAATAAAGCTCTATCGACCAGTGCCAAGATAACCCAGCATCAGCAAATGCTTGATTAAACGCAACCAAATGACCGTCACGTTCTGTATCAGCTAACGTCCCATCGACATCAAATAGATAGGCATCAAAACCACTCATCACATCCCCTTTCGGTGTATTAACACTCAATAATACGTACTAAAAATAGCAGCGCGCCAGCATAGCAAACCCCACCCTCACACGGATAGCCTATACACTTACCTCAAGCTTGGTCACGGCGCACGAATATGCTATAAAGTAAGGTTTATTATCTCGAACGGGGAGTATGGTATGCCTAAAGCTAAAAAGAAAAAGGCGCCAACAACAACAACGGCTAAGAAAAAGGTGGTAAAAAAGGCTATAGCACTGAAAAAGAATGCAGCCAAGAAAAAGTCGATCAAAAAAGCGGCTATAAAAACGTCAGCCAAAAAACCCACATCAAAAAAGAAAGCGGTAGCTAAAAAAGCGCCCGCAAAGAAAACAGCAAAAAAGAAGGTGACGACTAAAAAAGCATCCATAAAGAAAACTATAACCAAAAAAGCCCCAGCTAAAAAAGCTGCCACTAAAACAACAACGACCAAAAAAACCACCCCAAACAAGAAGGCCCCAGTGAAAGCAGCATCAGCAAAAATAACAACATCAACAAGACCTAAAGCAAAAATAATTAGTGCCAGCAGAAAAAAAGCAGCACTTGAAGGTACAGACATATTAGCAATTGGCGATACGCCGATTGCTCCTTACAAGGAAAAACGTGGCGAATCTTATATGGGCGAAGGGCAAACCGCGCATTTTCGTAACATTCTCCATACCTGGAAACGTGCACTTATGCAGGAGGTTGATCGTACCGTGCACCATATGCAAGATGATGCAAGCAACTTCCCTGACCCGAACGACCGGGCTAGCCAAGAGTCAGAGTTTACTATCGAACTACGTACACGCGATCGTGAACGTAAACTCATTAAAAAAATCGATGAGTCTCTAGACCTGCTCGATTCAGACGATTATGGCTATTGTGAAACCTGTGGTATTGATATTGGTATTCGCCGTCTTGAAGCACGCCCTACTGCGACCCAATGTATCGATTGCAAAACACTTGATGAAATCAAAGAAAAACAAGTGAGTCGCTAATACATATTTATTCGGAAATATTGAGCACACAAGGTGATTGAACAACCGAAAAAAGACACTATAGATTGCATACTGCAAGAAAATCGTAGCTTCCCACCCCCAGACAAATTTGTCGAAAATGCATCAATCAATAACCCGCACAATTTAGCAATACTCTACCAAGCCGCTGACGATAACCATGAGGCGTTTTGGGCTAAGTTGGCCCGCAACGAAATCGACTGGCAAACACGTTTTAGTAAAACACTTGATGATAGCGATGCGC
>CAYURS010000138.1:0-3490 GCA_964447165.1 uncultured Thiotrichales bacterium | reverse complement strand
GCCATAGTTTGCCGCAGCGCCCCAGTAGCCAAAACCCTCGTCCCATGAATGTTCTTTACCGGTGTAGTGGTTGTCAGCATCACCGTTATAAGGTTTATCATTGTCCTGGGTGCCTGCGTCAGCCATGAACTCATCCAGGTATTTGTCGATAGACTGGTTGTAGAACACCGCGCCCATGAGGAATTTCGGGAACAACTGGTTGTAGTCGTAACCATTGGTGAAATCCACATAACCGTCGGTACCGCCATTGGCAGCATTGGTTTTGGCAAAATTAGCTACCCAAAGATCCAGTGTTTCGCGTGCGCTTTTATTGCCCGGTACACCCAGGGTGATGTTTGCATCAACTAAAGCAATACCGGGAATGGCGTCAGCCTGGCCTGATGAGGTATCAAACGTTTTGCCATAAAGGTTGCCACTACCTACTTCACTGTACATCACTTCTTTAATGTCAAAGCCGGTTTTATCTGCAGGGGCAATAATGTTGTCATCATTGGCAATGCCGTTTTCATTCTTCAGGTATCGATTGACGAGTTCGGCAGAGGCCGTTTCGTCAGTTGTGCCCGGTGCTTTTACCACGGCTTTAACCGTTTCACGGTATACCTGGCGTACCATTTGACCGGTGTATTTTACGGAAGTGGTGTTGTTACCCGGTGCATCTTTTAAAGTAACAGGAAAGCCAGTAAAAATGGCTGGTTTAGTAAAGCTAGTGTCTAATGCATCGTCATTGTCATCACTGCTACAGCCGGTAATGAGTAAAGCCAAAGAAATAGCGGTGAATAAAGTTGTTTTGTTGCGATGAAAAACCATCGTTTTCTCCTCAATTTAATTTAGGTCTAAAGATTATTGCGATGGCTGGCTTTCATTATGGAGATGGCTGGCTTCACTAATGGTGTTAATATAAACACGAATCATTGCTATTTACAAGTATAATAAAATTAATGTATACTGTTTTGATAATATAGTATCGAATCAGAAAAGGTGTATACAAAAATTGATCTGGCTACTCGATAACGATTTAACTATTCTGGAACTTTAGTCCAGAACGCTAGCTTTAAATAACTATATAAAACAAACGCTTATCTGCTTACTTTATTTGTGCGGCGTAAACCATTTATGAGTATATAAATAATGAATCAACCGATTATTGAACATATAAACACCATGAAAAACTTTGCCGAATCACAGCTTGAGCAAAGTCGAACAGTACCACTGCGAGCCGGACTACGCCCGAGCATAATGGCTCTGTTAATTATCGGTAGTGTATCCTGCGGTGGCGATGACTCTTCCTCAGATAATGGTGGGGGCTCCAATTTCACCGAACACGCAGCGCTGATTACTAACGTAGCCAATATTATGGATGCTGGTTTTACCCAAACAGCCACAAGCACGGCATTGCTGCAAACCAGTATTAATGCCTACTGCGACACGGTGACAGCTAGTGGCGAAGGTGATCCAACTGCGCGCACAAATGCACAAAATACCTTCACAGCTGCAATGAATGATTTGCAGCACTCCTTAGAGCATGTTGTGGGACCGGCGCTAGATACGACCAGGGGCACCAAAGTGCTTTATTCCTGGCCATTAACCAGCACCTGCCGGATTGACGAAAAACAGGCTGCCAATGATGTCAATGTGGGTGGGGATGTGACAATACGCGGTATCGATGCGATTGAATATTTGTTATATGTCGATACGACTACAAAAACACCAAACAGTTGCGCTACACAGACTACAGAACTTACGGCTTTTGATGCACTGTCTCTTGCTGAAAAACAGCTGCGTCGTTGCGACTATATGGTAAATGTTATCGCTGATGCAGTATCCACTGCCGATACTCTTAAAGAAGCATGGAACGCCAGTGCGCCGGATAATTACGTGTTAACCATGACCAGCACCACGAATGCTACGGCAACATTAAATGATGTGACCGATGCCATGTACTACCTTGCTAGTGTGGTCAAAGACAATAAGCTGGATCAACCTATGGGCGGCGACAGAACACTAACGCCACCGAGCTGTGGACAGGGCAGCCCTTGTGCAGTCGATGTTGAATCACCAAACGCTAAAATATCACTGAGCAATTTGCGAAATAATACGTTGGCATTTCAAAAGCTGTTTTTTGGCGGTGATCCGGCGGACAAAGCCAGTAATGTCGGTTTTGATGACTGGTTGGAAGCAGAAGATGGCAATCGTATCGTTGCGGATAAAATGGATGCCGATCTAGTGGAGCTACTTACCAGCATTGATGCGTTAGAAGTGAGCGATGGAACATTGTTTGATGCAATCAATAATAATATAACAGCGGTTAATACTCTGTTTGATGGCCCGTTTCAGAGTGTGTCGCGGGCATTTCGTGACACAGTTCTACCAACGCTGGGTTTGAATTTACCTCAGGGTTCGCAAGCAGATATGGACTGAAGCGCTAGTTGTATTACTAGTTCTATTAAACAAGTGACCTTAAACTAACGCTTTTAAAACTAACAGTATTAACAGGTATTAGCATGAGCCAAAAAATGTTATCGCGCCGCCATTTCCTCGGCAGCATGGCGGTATTTCCCTGGCTGTCATCGTCGGTGGCAGATGCGGCAATCAGCGCCTCAGTTTCAACTGTGGTTATGCCTGACCATTTTATCAACGGCCATCACGATGAAGCGGGTAAATTTTATATCAGTGGTTTTGATCTAAGCGGTGGTGAAAAATTTCGCCTTGCCTTACCAGAAATGCCTCACAGTTTTGCGGTTGACCCTGCAAATAGCCGTCGTGTTGTTGCCTTACCCGGTTTGCCCGGCACTCGCGCGGTGGTGGTGGATATCTCCCGTGGTAAACAACTGGCGATAGTAGAGAGTCGCGCCGGTCGCCATTTTAATGGTCATGGTGTGTTTAGCCCAGATGGTCGTCTGCTGTTTACCAGTGAAAATATTATCAAAAATTCCGAAGGCGTGATTACCGTACGCGAAACTGAAAATTTTCGTATTGTGCGTGAGCTTTCCGGTTACGGTATTGGGCCGCATGAAATTCGATTATTGCCTGATGGTAAGACCATTGTGGTTGCCAGTGGTGGCATTGCTACTCATCCCGACACCGGTAAGCACGAACTGAATATCAACCGGATGTCCACGGCGTTGTTGTTTATCGACAGCGAAACGGGTGAATTACTGGCGCGGCGCGAAACCCCGACCGACAAATTGTCTATCCGCCATATTGATGTTGGCGCGGATGGCGCGGTACTGGTGGCCTGTCAGTATAAAGGTAGAACCGAGATGCCGAAGCTGGTTGGACTACAGCGCGGTGAAGGTGAGATAGAAATGCTGGACATTGATGGTGACTCGCTGTGGTCGATGAACAACTACACCGCCAGTGCACTGATCGCAAACAACAATGTTGCCGCCGTTACCTGTCCGCGAGGTAACCGAATGACCTTCTGGGATCTACAACAGAAAAAATTCATTAAAAGTATTGAAATTGACGATGTTGGTGCGGTTGAGATTTC
>CAYURS010000137.1:0-3506 GCA_964447165.1 uncultured Thiotrichales bacterium | reverse complement strand
GCAGTAAGGCGGCCATTGTAGATATCAGTGATTACAGCTGCCCTTTGCATTACATTAAGGCGCGTAACGCCTTAAAAGAGTTTGCTGATGGTGGCCGAGTGAGCTTTATTGTCGACTCACAAGAGTCACAGAAAAAATTATGTGCCAGCCTCAAGGCCGACGGCCATCAAGCCGTTGCAGAAAATAGCAACGATAGTTTGCGCGTCAACGTTGTCAAAGCAACCTAACCAGCTGTAGATCCACTTAAGCAAACAGGAGACAAATATGAGCCTTTCTGTTGCATTACAAGCAAAACTGGGTAATACGGTTGCGATACTAAAAGCTATTCCTGATGAATACTCACCAGCAACCTTTGCTAACAGTTTTGGCGCAGAAGATATGGTGTTAACTGATCTAATCAATCAGCATGACATCGATATCGAAATTTTCAGTCTTGACACAGGTCGCTTACCAGAAGCAACCTATCAACTTATGCAGGAAGTCTGTAAACGTTATAGAAAACCTATCGTCACTTATTTCCCTCAGACAAAATCAGTCGAAGACTATATTCAAATAAATGGCCCCAATGCGTTTTACCAAAGCGTTGAACTACGCAAAGGCTGCTGCTTTATTCGTAAGATCGAACCATTACGTAGGGCGATTTCTGGCAAAAAAGCCTGGGTGACTGGATTACGACGTGAACAAGCGGTAACACGTGCAGGCCTGCCCGTTTCTGAGTGGGACGCCAATAACGGATTACAAAAATTCAGCCCACTTATCGAATGGACTGAAACAGATGTATGGCAATATCTGCGTAAGGCCAATGTTCCCTATAATGCGCTACACGATAAAAACTACCCAAGCATTGGTTGCGCGCCCTGCACTCGCGCCATCAGCCTTGGAGAGGATGTGCGTGCCGGCCGTTGGTGGTGGGAAAACCCGCAAAGCAGGGAATGTGGTCTACATTCAAAAACAACTAGCTGATTCGGCATAGCAATACTCATCTTAAAGAACATCTGATTAAGACTGCTTTCGATGTGACTCGTTTATATAATAGCGATTAAACACTCACTTTAGTGCTCGTAAGGTTTTATAACTTTCAAACCCTCTGGACTACCAAACAAACCAATTTGCGCGCGCTGCTTTGAGAAAATACCGTTAGTGACCACGCCAGGGATATTATTCAATGTCTCTTCTAAAACGTCCGGCTGATTAATATGCAATCCATGAACATCAAGAATAAGATTACCATTATCGGTAGTAAACCCTTCACGCAGATACGGATCACCGCCTAATTTGACGATTTCACGCGCAATAAAACTGCGCGCCATTGGAATCACCTCAATCGGCAAAGGAAATTCACCCAAGACATCGACCATTTTTGTGTCATCTGCGATACAAATAAAACGCTTGCTCGCTGCCGCCACGATTTTCTCGCGCGTCAATGCACCACCACCGCCTTTAATAAGCTGTAGATTTGGGTTGGCTTCATCGGCACCATCAACGTAAATAGACAAGCCATCCACCTCATTAAGCTCAAAAACTGGAATGCCATGGCTTTTTAAGCGTTCGGCAGTGGCAATTGAGCTGGCGACAGCACCTTCAATCTTACCTTTTATTGTCGCCAGGGCATCAATGAATAGGTTCGCTGTTGAGCCAGTACCAACACCGATATAACTACCTACTTCAACATATTCCAGCGCTGCCTCAGCAGCTTGACGCTTCATTTCGTTTTGATCCATGGTGAGCTCCATTATTCTTAAATCATTAGCTGTATCATACCGGTGCTATTACATACAAAATAGTGATAGATTACACGGATGCCAATTAATTACCCTGAAAAAATCAAACAAGCACCCGTCTACGATGTCGCGCAACGCACCCCCTTAGAAAAGGCAGAAAAACTGTCGCTTGCACTGAACAATACTGTGTTACTAAAACGAGAAGATCTGCAACCCGTTTTTTCTTTTAAATTGCGTGGTGCCTACAATAAGATGGTCAATCTTACCGCACCCGAACGAAAGTGCGGCGTCATAACCGCCTCAGCAGGTAATCATGCACAAGGCGTGGCACTTGCCGCGCAGCGTTTGCAAATTTCAGCAACCATTGTTATGCCACGCACCACACCGGCGATCAAGGTTGATGCTGTCAACAAACTCGGTGCCAAAGTCATTCTCCATGGTGACACCTATGATGAAGCCTATCAACACGCAACAGCACACGCACAATCAGCAAGGCTGACGTTTATCCACCCTTATGACGACCCAGATATTATCGCTGGCCAAGGCACCGTCGGCTTAGAGATACTTGAGCAACGTCGACAAGATGATATCTATGCCATTTTTGTCCCAGTTGGTGGTGGTGGACTTATCGCTGGTATCGCTGCTTACGTTAAACACATGCGCCCAGGAATAAAAATTATTGGTGTCGAACCAGATGATGCTGCGTGTATGCAACAAGCACTGCTGCATAAAAAACGTGTTGTACTCGATGAAGTAGGCATGTTTGCAGATGGTGTTGCCGTGCGACAAGTGGGCAAAGAGCCATTTCGCATTGCAAGCGAGCTTGTCGATAGCGTTATTACCGTTAATAGCGATGAAATTTGTGCGGCAATCATGGATATTTTCGATGATACCCGCTCAATCACTGAGCCAGCTGGTGCATTGGCCATTGCTGGGCTAAAAAAATATCTTGCCGGCGCAAATTGTCATAATCAGACCTTAGTTGCTATCGCCAGCGGTGCCAATATGAACTTTGATCGGCTGCGTTATATCGCTGAGCGCGCTGAACTAGGCGAGCAACGCGAAGTGCTATTTGCTGTCACCATTGTAGAAGAACCTGGCAGTTTTCATAAATTTTGTCATACAATCGGTGATCGTAGTATTACTGAGTTTAATTATCGCTTTAGTGATAAACATCAAGCACAGGTTTTCGTCGGCGTACAGATCAGTAAAGGTAAAACAGAAAAACAGGCATTATTTCAACAACTGCGACACTATGGCTATCAATTGATTGATATGTCGGATAATGAAACAGCCAAACTGCATGTCCGCTACATGATTGGTGGTTACGCCAAACTCAGCAACGAACATCTGTATCGCTTTGAGTTTCCTGAACGACCTGGCGCGCTATTACAGTTTTTGAGCACTATTGGTAACGAATGGAATATTAGTTTATTTCATTACCGTAATCATGGCGCGGCGCATGGGAGAATATTGATGGGCATACAAGTGGAGCAAAATCAGCTTGAAAAACTGCACCGCTTTTTAACAAAGCTCAACTATCCATACAAAGAAGAGACAGACAACCCTGCCTACCGACAATTCTTATGTAAAACACCTAACTAATTGATAAATAAAACAAAGCCCACATACGTGGGCTTTTTATTAAGTCAAATTGTGACTCAAATATTGGCTATTTTCTCTTTTTAGCCGTTTTCCTCTTAGCTACTTTCCTCTTAGCCGTTTTCTTTTTAGCCGTTTTCTTCTTAGCTACTTTCCTCTTAGCCGTTTTCTTCTTAGCTACTT
>CAYURS010000136.1:0-3514 GCA_964447165.1 uncultured Thiotrichales bacterium | reverse complement strand
GTTTTTTATATGAACTACGTGCTGCCAACCAACCAGATAGCGCTGCTATAGGGAGCAACAGCCAGATAAGGTAATCGCCCATATAATTAATGATCGTCTTTAATAGGCAATGACCTAAGATTGGTAATCTCTTTTTCGGTCATTGTAACAGTGCGGTTGAGCATAGAAATACGTGTGCGTTGACGCAAAATGACGCTAAGACTTGCCAAGATACCGAGCAATGCTCCCAGCACCAACGCCAAGACTAAAGCAATAGATAAGGGGATTTCCTGCTCACCCAGGTAATAATTAATGCTAATGCTATCAGCATTGAGAACAGCAAAGCTAAGACCAAGCAGTAATACAATTAGCAGTATAGCCAGTGAGAGTATGCGCAAAATAACCACCTCAAATGGCGCTGCCAATTAAACTTGGAGCAGCGAGTAGAACAAAAAGACTAATTCAACAGCTGTTTTTAATCCTTCGTTTTCATAACACGCGCTCTAAGTTCTTTACCAGGCTTAAAGTGAGGCACGTATTTTCCTGCCAATGGCACCGCATCACCTGTTTTTGGGTTGCGCCCCATACGAGGTGGACGAAAATGCAGTGAAAAGCTACCAAACCCACGCACCTCTATACGGCCACCCTGTGCAAGGGTTTGTGCCATTTCCTCAATCAACGACTTAACCGCAAACTCAACATCCTTGGGTGACAAGTAGTTTTGTTTTTGGCTCAGTCGCTCTATGAGTTCTGACTTTGTCATAAATTTTTATCTTATTCAATCAAGGACAACTTAAGGAGCATCTAATTCAGAGGCTCCTTAAATAACTATCGCCCTTATTTCCCCATCTGTTCTTTAAATAAATCACCAAGAGTCGCGGCACCAGTATCTGAAGACTTCACATTATAGTCTTGCACTGCTCGAGCTTCTTCTTGCCTGTCTTTAGCCTTAATGGAGAGCACAATATTACGTGACTTACGATCTACTGCAGTAAATTTGGCCTCGACTGTTTCGCCCTCTTTTAACACGGTGCGCGCATCATCAACACGCTCTTGTGCCAATTCGCCAGCACCAAGATAACCTTCAATACCATCGCCCAAATCAATAACAGCACCTTTTTGTTCAACAGAAATTACTGTACCACTGACAATTGTGCCTTTACCGTGTTCGGCCAAGAACTGTGAAAACGGGTCTGTTTCAAGCTGCTTGACACCCAAAGAGATACGTTCACGCTCAGCATCGATAGCAAGAATAACAGCATCGACTTCATCACCCTTCTTAAAGTCATGCGTAACATCTTCGCCTTCACCCTGCCAAGACAGATCGGATAAATGTAACAAACCATCAATAGCGCCTTCAAGCCCAACAAAGATACCGAAATCAGTGATCGACTTGATCGTGCCATGAACACGATCGCCTTTCTTATGACGTGCAGCAAAATCAGCCCAAGGATTAGTCTGGCACTGTTTCATACCGAGAGAGATACGACGACGCTCTTCATCAATATCGAGCACCATCACTTCAACTTCCTGGCCAATATGAACCACTTTTGAAGGATGCACATTCTTGTTAGTCCAATCCATTTCAGACATATGGATCAAACCTTCAACACCGTCTTCGATCTCAGCGAAACAACCATAGTCAGCAATATTGGTCACTTTACCAAACAAACGTGTATTAACCGGATAACGGCGCGCCAAATCTTTCCACGGATCATCGCCTAATTGTTTAAGACCCAACGAAACGCGTTTGCGCTCACGATCAAACTTCAATATTTTAACGTCGATTTCGTCACCAACATTGACAATATCAGAGGGCTGCTTAACACGTTTCCATGCCATATCAGTGATATGCAACAGACCATCAATACCACCCAAATCAAGGAATGCGCCGTAATCGGTAAGGTTTTTAACAATACCTTTAATAACTTGCCCTTCTTGCAGATTATCAAGCAGCTCCTGGCGCTCAACACTATTTTCATCTTCGACCACCGCGCGACGCGATACCACCACGTTACTGCGTTTCTGGTCTAGTTTAACAATCTTGAATTCGAGCTCTTTGCCTTCCAGATAGCTAGTGTCACGCACAGGACGGACATCAACCAAAGAACCTGGCAGGAAGGCGCGCAAACCATTGAGGTCAACTGTGAAACCACCTTTAACCTTGCCATCGATGCGACCAGTAATAATTTCGCCTTGCTCCATTGCCACATCAAGCTTGCGCCAAATTTGAGCACGCTTGGCTTTTTCGCGTGACAGGCGCGTGGCACCAAAACCATCTTCTACCGTTTCCAGCGTAACTTCAACAACCTCGCCGACACTGACTTCAACTTCACGGTTTTCATTAAAAAACTGTTCGATAGGAATAACGCTTTCAGACTTTAGACCAGCACTGACAATAACAGCATCACTCTCAATTTTTATCACGGTGCCATTAACAATTGAACCGGGACGCATCAATGACTCTACCTGGCTCTGTTCAAATAATTCGGCGAAACTTTCACTCATAGCTTTAACGTTATCCATATTAGTTAAGTAAAAAAGCCCCCTTGATGGCTCAGGGTCTTCCCTTGCACAAAAGCGTGCATGCCAGTCTACATCTGGCAATAAGCTTAAAAATTTATTCTTTAGGTTTATCTGAATAAGGTTTAACTAACCTTATTCCATAAATCACTAACTTGCGTCACCACTTCATCAATAGATAATGTGGTGGTGTCAAGCACTGTCGCGTCTTCTGCAGGCTTAAGTGGTGCAACCTCCCGTGCCATGTCACGCTCATCGCGCACAACAATATCTTCTAGAAGGCGCGCAAGGTTAACATTGACTCCCTTACCAATCAACTGTTTATAGCGTCTTTTGGCGCGCTCTTCAGCACTTGCGGTAAGGTAAATTTTAAGGTCCGCATCAGGAAAAACGACCGTGCCCATATCACGGCCATCAGCAATCAGACCCGGCGCAGCCTGAAACGCACGCTGCCGCGCTAACAAAGTCTCACGCACCGAACCAATCATTGCCACCCGGGACGCTAGATCACCGCAAGCCTCAGTCCGAATCTCGGCACTGACATCCTGGCCCGCCAAAATCACTGAAACACCACTGTCACAGGGTACAAAGACCACGTCTAAGTGACTGGCAAGCTCTGTTACTGCGTCAATATCACTGATATCAACCTTGTTCCTGATCGCTGCAAACGCTGTTACACGATACATCGCACCACTATCAAGCAAATTCCAGTCCAAACGACAAGCAAGTAAACCGCTGATTGTGCCCTTACCCGCACCGCCTGGCCCATCAATAGTAATAACAGGACTCGTTGCCATCAAGGAGCCTCTGATCTATTCTGGACGAAATAGATTGTGCCTGAAATATTCAGATTTGACATGCCCTCGGGGTACAAGGCGCAAATCGCACGTAATAGCCAGCTATTGTGAAGATTTGTAACGCAGAAGCTGGATATTTCAGGTGCAAGATACGAGTTCATGAATAGATCAGAGGCTCCTTAAGCTAACTCAACATTGACGCCAACCTGGCGCGC